>NZ_JNKA01000001.1 GCF_000701865.1 Mycoplasmopsis felis ATCC 23391
AATTACTATTACTATGTAATAGTAAAATAAGAGTTTTCGTTAGAAATTTAAACGTCGTTCTCTTGCACTTTAAAGTAGCGCGTACGTGTGAGCGCGCGAATAAGAAGTTTGTTTTATCTTAGATAAAACAATTATGAAAATCCTTTGCAAAATGAAGAAATTAAGAAAAAAATAAATAATTCTGAAAAATTTAGAATTATCTTTTTGGTCATCCTTGTTTTTGAAAATGCTTTATTGATTGATTGGTTTGTGTTATAATATTTTTGTAAAAAGTTCGGAATATTTATTGATTAGTTTGTAATTAATTACTCCCTTCTTTTCTTCGGTGTCGTTTTGTTTGTGAAGTAATATTACAAATATTATAATTAAAAATAACTCAAACGAGTTATTTTTAATCTAAATAAGTTGGTATATATATTAATGATAATATGTAATATAGTGTGTATGTATCTAATAATACATCTTTGTATATGTGTTTACTTAATTTTTCCTCAGAACTTAAGAATGTAGGGAATGATAATTCCATAAAATTTGAATCAATATTAAATGTAAACCTAATTAAAGCAGCATTTGAATGAATTTTTAATCCTGATAGTTTAGTTCCTTCTTTATCATAATATCTTTTTAAAGATAATTCCATAGATAAAGGTGTATACATCATTCTAGCTTTAATTGGATCTGGTGAAACCAAATTAAATGTTTTATTAAAATTATCATTTTCTGTTTCAATAGATTTTTTTCTACTAAATTTTCCATCAAGTAAAGTAAATTCAAAAACTTTCTCTTTTAAATAAGTTGTGTCTAATTTAATAAAACCTGAATAATGATAAGATCTTGTGATTTCACCTTTAGAATTTTTTGTTTCTTTTTCATATTCAACAACATATAGTTTAGCTGGATAATCATTTATTAAAAGATAATGTTCATCTAATATTCTATTGAAATAAGCATCATAAGGAATTTTAGATGATTTAAAAGCGTCTAATTCTTTAGCAGATAATATTTCACAATTTTTATATGAACTTATTGTTTTTTCTAATTTGTCTTGTTGAACATAACCAATATATTTAATACCTTTATCTAATTCTGTAAATGCATGTTGATAAAGTGATAATCTATCTATATGACTTCTAATTAACCCATAAACATCATATTTTTTCTTATTATAAATATAAAACATAATAGCAGAAATTCCTATTGTTAATACAAATAAAAGAATAAAAATTAAAGAAACAATAATACTATTTTCATTTTTAGAAAATATAATTATCATTAACGATATAAACAATCATAAAATACTAATACCCAAAAAAGAATATTTTAAAATTTTGTATTTTTTTAATATGGGTGTTTTTTCTTTTAAAACTTTATTCACAGATTCTTTTATTCAAGGAAAAAGACTTTTATCTGCACTCTCTTTATATTCTTGAAACTTTTTATAATCATTAACTATTTTCATTTAACTACCTCTTAGATTTATCATAAGGTATTCCTGCTGCAGCTGGACCTTGTGTATTCTTGCTTGTGATTATCATAATAATTAATGTAACTATATATGGTAATATTTGGAATAAATCCTTGTATTTTTGGAAGGATTCTCCAAATGAAATAGTTCCATAAAATGAGATTGATAATAATATAGAGAAAAATAAGGATGTTAAGATAGATATAGAAATTTTTCATCTTGAAGTAATCATAATAGCAAGAGCAATAAAACCAAATCCTGAAACATCTTTTGTTAAAGAGAAATTATCTAAACGGGTTGATTGAATGAATATTGAACCTGCTACACCAGAGATTAAGCCTACAATAATCATTGCTTGTCATTTAATTTTATTAACACTAATTCCAGCAACATCTGCTGCTTGTGGATTTTCTCCTATTGATCTAAATCTTAAACCTCATTTTGTTTTACGTAATGCAAATCATGATGCTAGTGCAATAATAATAGTTATAAAAACTTTTAACGAAACTAAATTAGCAAATTTGTTTTCATCTGGTGATAATGCTATTTCTGGTCTTCCATTAAATGTTATATAAGAACCAGAATTTTGAATACGCAATGTTATTATTGTTACTAATAAAGCTGCTATTCCACCAGCTAAAATGTTAATAGCAAAACCAGAAATAGTTTGGTCTGCTTTTAATTTAATAGTTGCAAAACCAAACAGTAATGATAGTGCTACTGTTGTAATTGAGGATAACAACATTAATGCTATACCTGATCACATATTAGTTATTCCTCAGATAGTTGTAAATAAAGCACTATAAAAAGCATAAGAAACAGCTCCAAATACCATGAAACCATTAATTGCTATATTAACAATTCCGGCTCTTTCTGAAAAAATACCTGAAATAGAACCTAATAATAATAAACAAAAGAAGAATCCTGCGTGACTAATAATAATTTCCATTATTCATCTCCTTCTGATATATTATATTTCTTCATATAGTTGTTTTTTATACTTGATAAATAAGATAAAAATATTTTTTCTTTAATTAATTTAAAATTATTTTTTCTTCCTGATTTTTGGTTTTTATATTTGCTTAATGCATCAGTATATTCATGTAAACCAAAATTTTCTTTTTCTTTTAGGTGTTCAAACTTACTCTTTGAAAGAGAATCATACATATTCATTAATTCTTCATTTGAGTAGTTTTTTGATTTGCTAATTTTTTCTAAAATATAATTTTGATATTCTTTTTCTTTTTGTTTAAATTTGAATTTTAAAATTAAATTTTGTCAATATTTTTTAAATAATTTTATTCTCTCTGGAATTACGTATTTAAATTTGCTTATATGATATGTTTTAAAGTTTAGTCAGTATTCTTTGTTTGTTACTAAATAACATTGCTTAAATATGCTTCTTAATGGTTTAAATTTGTAGAATATTAAACTTAGTGCCGTTACAAATATAATAATCCCATTAAGCAACACAAAAAATTCATTTTCTAGTTTTTCACTACCTTGTAATGTTTGAAATAATGTTCTAGAAGTATAAATTATAGAATATAAGAAAGAAGAAAATAAAACTCCGATAGGACTATTTAAGGCAATCATAGCAATGGCTATTGAATCAAAACCTATTGTTATTGGTGATGGTTCTCCTGTTAATCTACCGTCTTTTAAAATAATGTAAAAGAAACCTCCAAAAGCAACTAATGCACCCGATGCTGCCATTACAAAAACTGTCATCAGTTTTTCGTTTACCCCTACATATTTTGCATTAGTTTTGTTTAAACCTACCATTTTTATTTTATAACCTAAGGTTGTTTTAGAGTATATATATCAAATTACTGCAGATAAAATTATCAAGAAAGCAAAACCAAAATAAATGAATGAATATATTTGATCTTCAGCGATAAAAATTTTTGCTGGCCCCCCTATATCATCAAATCAAGAGGCTACTTCTGAACCACCAAAAACTCCATTTACTCTAGTAAATAATCATTGTGATAAGTAAGTAACAATTCAGTTTAAAAATATAGTTGAAATAACTTCATGGACATTAAAATAAGCCTTTAAAAATCCTGAAATTGATCCCATTATAAATCCACCAATAATAAATATAAATAACATCCCTATTAAAAATGATGGATTAAGTTCTGATGGTTTCACTCTAGATAAAATTAAAACACTAAAGAAAATTATTCCAGGCATAGTCATTTGTCCTGCTACACCAATGTTAAATAAACCAGATTTAAATGCTAATGAAACCCCTAAACCAGCAAAACCAAAAAATATAAAATATAATAATAAATCTGTTTTGTTGATATCTCTTAATAAAGAAAAATCAATCATATAGGAAATAAAACTAAATAGTGATGTTCCTCTTGGTGAACTTCCGGTATTACCTATTATCATATAAATAATTGATGATATTAAAATACCAAAGAAAACTGACCATAATGAAGCGTAAACTTTGCTTCTTCCTGTTTTTTTATCTTCGAAAAGAAGATAGCGTCTGAATCCTTCAAAATAATTAATTATTTTGTTTTTATGATAAACATTTTTTTTCATTAGACACCTCCTTCTTTTTTGTGTGCCATATAAACACCTATTTCAGTTCTGGTTAAATCTTTAGTTTCTTTTATAGCCAAAATTTCTCCACCATTTATAACAGCTATTTTGTCTGCTAATGCTAGAACTTCATCTAATTCATAAGAAATTAATAAAATAGCTTTCCCTTGAGTTTTTTCATCTAGAATTTGTTCATGAATATTTTTGATAGCACCCACATCAAGACCACGTGTTGGTTGAACTATTAAAATAAAATCATGAGGTGTGTTCATTTCGCGACCAACTATAAACTTTTGTTGATTTCCACCAGATAATTGTCTTGCTTGTGAAAAACCATTTCTAGCACCCCTAACATCATATTTTTGTATAATTGATTGATTTTCTCTTACTATTGATTTTTCACGTAAGATAGCAAATTTCACAAATTCACTATCTCATAATCTTCTTAAAATAGTATTACTTTTGATATTGTAATCTAATACTAGACCATGTTTGTGTCTATCACTAGGGATAAATGAGACTCCTAAACGAGATATATTAGAAACACTATGTTCTGTTAAATTAATAAACTCATTTTCTGGTTTTTGTATTATTGGTTCTTTGTTTTTTAATATAACTTTTTTTCAGTTATTAAACTTTCTCTTTATGTAAATACCATATTCTTTACTAATAAACACTGACATTAAGATAAGTGACAAAATAACTAATGTTGCACCTAATAATGTGAATATGTATCTTTGGTCTGTAGTTATTGTTGGGAAAGTGAATAAAATAATCGAAATTACTAATGATAAAATACTTATTCCAAGTGAAATAAAACTGTTTATTTTATTTTTCTTTTGGATTTCTTTACTTCTTTTTTTATTTAAATCAGTTTTAGATAAGAGAATTTCACCTTGTGTAGGTTTAATCATTCCGCTTATTACGTATTCTAAATCTGTTTGACCATTACCTTCTACACCAGCTATTGCAAGGATTTCCCCTGATTTAATCTCTAGAGAAACATTTTTTAAAGGTTTTTCTGAAGAAGTTGAAATGTTATTTAGTTTAAGAACAACAGGATTATTTGATGTATCAGAATACTCATTCCTTGCTATTTCAACTTCACCACCAACCATTTTATTTGCCATTTCTTCTATCGAAACATCAGCAACTTTAAAATTACCAGTTATTTTTCCATGTCTTAAAACTGTTGCATTATCTGCTACTTCTTTTATTTCTCCTAATTTATGAGAAATAAATAAAATTGTTTTTCCTTGTTTTCTAAATAATTTAAATGTTTCTAGTAGACCTTGAATTTCTTGGTCTGTAAGAACTGCTGTAGGTTCATCAAAAATTAAGATTTCTGAATCTCTAAACAACATTTTCATAATTTCTACTTTTTGTTGTGTTGCAACAGTCTCTTTTCCTGTTATATTATTTAAATTAAAATGTAAATTGAACGTTTCCTGTATTGTTTGAATCTTTTTAATAGCATATTTATAATTAATAATTTTTGTATATTTATTACTATCCTCTGATCCTAAAACAATATTTTCTAAATTTGTATAAACATCAACTAATTTAAAGTGTTGATGAACCATTCCTATACCTAATCTATTAGCATCATTTGGTCCTTTTATCAATACTTCTTTATTATTAACCTTTATAACACCTTTATCTGGTTCATATAAACCAAACAAGATAGACATCAAGGTACTTTTACCTGCTCCGTTTTCTCCTATAAGAGCATGTATTGTACCTTTTTTTACTTCAAAACTTATATCTTGATTTGCTTTAATCTGACCGAAATATTTGGAAATTTCAATAAACTCAATTGCGTTTTGTTCTTTCATAAATTCCTTTTGTTTATTAAAATTTAATTCCTCTTAATCTATTGATATAAAACACACAAAATAAATGTGTGTTTTATTATATTAAGAATTTACTTTTTCTAGTAATTTGTTAATTAAATCTTGTAGATTTTCGTATTGTTGTCCACCTTTTTCTGCTTTATCTTCATCTAAGAATGCTTTATCTTCAGCAGAAAGTGAATTAAATTTGTTTTGAGCTGTTGTTATTGCTTCTTGTGCTTTTGTTCTTAATGCTTCATTTATTAATGTTGAAGCAGCTAACTTAACTCAATTTTCAGCTATATCACCTTTTTTAATGTGTTTTGTGCTTCCACCTTTAAAAATAGGTTTTTTATTACTATTAAAGACTACTTCTAAAATAGTATCATATACAGCTTGTGTTAAGTTTTTCATTACAGATGTAAAGAATAATCCAGATGATTCTGTTCCTAATGATTTAGATTGATCTACGTCTACTCCAATAATATATTTAGTTTTTGAGTTTGATTTGCTATTGTTTATTGTAATTGTAGATTGTGTTGCAGGGCCTGCAACAGGGTATGCTGATACTGGGTTTTCTGCTAGAAGACCATTAATAACATTATTAAGTTGTTCTCCTGGAACAAAACCAGAATCTAATCTAACTGGTGTATGTGTAACTTTCTTATCAGGATTTTCTTTATTTCAATCGTATATACCTTTTAAATAACCTGTTATAAAATCAGTTACAGCATTAAATGGTCCACCACCAAATGATGATAATTTTTTATTTTCTGTTTCGTTTTCACTTATAAATTTAGCTAATGCATAACCTGCTACATATGAAACTTCATTTACTTTAAAAGTTAAATTATATACATCTGCATAACCTACTTCTTCAGGATCTATAACAAAGTCAACATTAATAATTTTAACACCTGCATTTTTTAATCTAGATGCATTTGCTTTAATGTATGATTTAATGTGATCACCATGTGTAAATCCAGATAAAACTCAAACTTTATTACCAGATGATAAAGCAGCATTGTATGCACTTGGGTAATCACCACTTGGTTCAATAGAACTAATATTTAAATTGAACACATCTTCTGTTTTTCCACCTTCTGTTGTTTTTTTAGTCATTGTTTGATCTTGCAATACATTTAATGCTTCTCATTGTGATTGGTTAAATGACTTATCTGTAACTCTACCTGAGTCAGTTATAACAACTAATTTTGTTCCTACCATTTCCTCAGGTAAAGTAAATGTAGTGTCTTTAACTATTTCTGCTACCCTTTGGTTTTCTGGTATATAATTTGATGGTCTAGTAATTGGACCTTCTTTTCCACATTGTGCAGCTAGTGCAAAAACTGGCACTATAGAAATTAATCCAGTTCCTAAAAATAATTTTTTAATTTGTTTTTTCATATAATAAACTCCTTATATTAAAGTTTTATTATTATAATATAATATGTAGTTTTTTTTTTTTATTTGTAAGTAATACCATTTTTTTTGCATTAAAATGGAAATTTTTGTGGAAATTTCCATTTTAAGATCTTTAAATCGACAAATAAAAACAACTCAATTGATGAACTGGGTTGTTTTTATTTGTATTTATCTGGGTGTTCTTTTTGCATTCTTGAAATGAATTCTTCTTTATCTAAAGAACCATATTTATTCATTAAATCTACACATTCATAATATTCTTTTAAAGCTCAATCAGTGTTTTCAAAACCAGAAACCTCTGTAATTCCTATACGTTTTCAGTTTTTGTATGTTGAGAAAAAAGTTTTGACTTTTTCTAGAAATTCTGATGGTAGATCACTAAGACTTTGGATATTATCTAATCTATAATCATCTGCATGCACACATATTAATTTAGTATCTGTTTCTCCATCATCTATCATTTTCATTGCGCCTATTATTCTTGCACTTAATTTTACTCCTGGCTGAAATGTTTCTGAAGAATATAATAAAACATCTAATTCATCTCCATCTCAGTCTAGTGCATTTGGTACAAAACCATAATCACAAGGATAAACAAAATCACCTCTTAAAATTCTATCAACTTCTATTTCTTTAGTTTTACGATTATATTCATATTTGATTTTGGAATTTTTTTGGATTTCTATTTTTACATCTATTTTTTTCATATGTTAATTATATTATAAAATTACCCTTTTCAATCAAGTGTGCTTGGATGGACAGGATTTGGATTTGTTTTAATTTTACTTATTTTTCCTTCTTTAACAAATACTATCTTGTTTGCAATTGCTTCAATGTCAGGGTTATGAGTAACCATAACTATAGTTGTTCCATATTTTTGATTGATATCATATAAGTAAGATAAAACAACTCCTGTTGTTTTTTCATCTAATGCTCCTGTTGGTTCATCAGCAAAAATTATTTCTGAATTTTTTGCTAATGCCCTTAATATAGAAATACGTTGTTGTTGCCCTCCAGACATTTGTGATGGATATTTGTCTTTTACTCCTTCTAATTCAAACTCTGAAAATAATTTATCTATATCCAGTTTTAAATTTTTATCTTTTTGTAAATATGATCCTGTTTGAACATTATCATACCCAGAAAGATTTTGCAACAGGTTATAATTTTGAAAAATAAAACTCACGTGTTTTCTTCTAAATAGAGTTAATTGTAAATCACTATAATATGGTAAATTCTTGTTGCAAACTATAACATCACCTTTAGATGGTCTATCTAAGCCACTTATTAGATTTAATAAAGTTGATTTACCTCCTCCTGATTTCCCAAAAATCATAACAAAATCACCTTTATTAATGCTTAAAGATACATTTTTTAATACCTTTGTTACTGAGTTTCCTGATAAGTAATATTTACTTACATTTTTAACTTCGATAATTGCGTTTTCTGAATTTGTTAAATTAATATTTTCATCTTTTTTTCTTTTTTTATTTCCGACTTTTCTCAATATTCTTGCTATTGAATTGTCAACATTAATTATAGAAACATTTGATTCACTATCTAAATAATCAAAAACATTTTTTTTAGTTATTTTGATTTTGGAATTTTTAGAAACTATTTGTATATTATCTGTTTGTTCTTCTTTTTTTCTTCTAAAAAAATTTCACATTATTTTCCTTTCAATAAATCAATTGCTTTAATTTTATTAATATTAATTCAAGCAGAAATGGATGTAATTAAGAATACAAAAAACACAATAGATGATGTTATTAATACTGTTAACAATGAAATTGCTATAGGAAGGGAAATAGATGATCCAGTTACTAAGAAAACACCAAATAAAGACATTAATCCAAATGCAATTGGTATAGAAATTAAAATAGAAAGAATGATAAACGGAACATAAATACCAAAAAACATTTTTACTTTTTCTTTATTTGTATAACCTAAAATACTTCATATAGCAATGTTTTTTTCATTCTCTTGAATTAAAATTGTAGAAATTATAATTAATATTATGATTGAAATTAAGAAGCACAATAATGCTAAAGCTGTAATAATTGTTTGCACTGTACTTCCTATTGTAGAGGTAAATGATATTTCTATTTCTTTTGAATCTAACGTATAAGCAGACGGAACATACAATTTATCATCAAATATATTTGAAAATTTGTTTATTGCATCATCTGGTTTTTCTCTTAGTTGACTATAAATATCCTCTATATTAGATTCAGAAACAAATATAGTGCTGTCAATAAAGCTTATTATTTCTTGATCTGTATAACCTAAAGTCGACAATGCTCCTGGTGTTTTAGAGTTTTTAACTGTTCTTAATGAACCAAAAATTCCATCAAATAAATCCTTTTTATCTTTTTCTGTAGAACTTATAATTGAAAAACTTCCTATTGAACCTGAATAACCAGAAACAGAATACAATCCTGCACTTCATAATAGTTGCATAGGCAATTTATTTTTAGATAAAATACCATTAAATTTATATTTTTCTAAGTCTATATTATTCAGTGTTTGATACTCGTTTTCTACTAGTTCATCAAGTCCTATTAATTTATCTGCTGCTTTTTTTGGTATTATGAACTCGTTGTTTATAAACGTTTGATTGATTCCCTTAACTACAAACACATAATTGTTTTCTTTTTTTGTTATTTTGTTTAATTTTTCATTAATTTTGTTTTCATATGTATAAGTTAAATTGCTTGGTTTTAATGTTATTTTAGAACCGATATTTAAATGAAACTTATCTGCTACAACTCTATTTATAATTAAAGGAATTTCTTTATTTATATCGTTGTTATTATTCTCAAATTCATCATTTATTTCTTTTAATAAATCTGAATCTCCGTAACCTGGAACTTTAATTAATTCTGAATCTTTCTTGTATCCATATAATCTTATTTTTTGATCTTTTAACGTCGCATCAACATATGTATAAGTCTCATCTGTTAATTCATCAAAGTAAATTCCATCAAAAATCATTAAGAAGTCACTTACATTGCCTTCTTTATAAAGTTGTTCATATCCATTAACTAGAAATTCTCTATATTCTTCTCTAAATCTTGAAGTTGTAATTATTTGATGAGTATATTTATGCTCTATTTCATCTCAAACCATTGCAAAAAATTTACCATCAATAATATTATTTTCATTCGGTAGATAAATAAAGAATTGATTGATACCTTTTGCTCTAACTTTATCAAATTTGAATGATAAAGTTTTTTGACCATTCGAATCTAATTCAAAAGGAATATCTTTTTGAGTAAAGGTTAGTGCCTTACCTACATCATCACGAGTACTTAAAATACGTGCTTTTTGAACATCGGGTAAAGATTGATAAACTATTTCAAATGGATCAATAGAAACACTTGAATCAATTTTTAAATTCACCGAGAATTGTGTTAATAAATGTCCATCAAATATTTTTGGTATACCGTTTTTATTATCAACATTAATTGAACTTGAATAACCTGCTTTAAAGTAGTCCGATTGATATAGATTCAATTCCGAAATATTACCTACTGGTACATATAAATTATTTCTGATATCTCTTGGATTTAATGGTTTAAATGAACCACCTTGAACAGTGGGGGTAATCAAATCAATTCTATAATTATATGCTCTATTTTCATAGGTTTGATTTATTGTTTTTTGAAATACTCCAAAGGTTGATAAACCAAATATTGTAGTAATACTTGCTAGTGCTATACTAATTCCGAAAGAAACTAGTTTTCAAAAACTATTGAAGATTAAAGAAGCACCAAACTTGGTTTTTATATTTCTTTTTCTAAATAAAGTAGTGTATTTTTTATATGTTTCACTGGTACTTAGTTCAACTATACCTGACATTAAATCTATTGATTTATATCTTAAAGATCTTAATGATACGGTAATTATTAACACAGACATTGCTATAAGAGGGATTAAAATATTAACTAATAATGTAAATAAAGAAAAATTTAAAGTTTGAATAGGTACTGTTCAATAACTATCTATTACTCTTATCGCTATAGATTGCAACATAAATCCTGTTATGTATCCTAAAAAGTTACCAATTAAAATTGTAAAAAATGCAAAAATAGTTAAAGAAGAAGCAATTTGAAGAGGTGTATAACCTTGAGCAAATAAAATTCCTATAACTTTATTTTTGTTAGATATATATCTTTTGATAATAAATATAACTGACACAACAACTAAAAAAACTAATAACCCTAAAATTATATTAGACACATATGAAATTGATAATATCAATTGTTCTACTGAACTTATTCTTAAACTTCTCTCAGGATTTAATGGATCTAATTCATCATATAGGTAAGTTCTTTGTAAATTTGAATTATCGTCTATTTTACTTTGAACAAAATTTTCAATATCTTTTTTTAATAAATCGTTGCTTATTTTTGTATTATTCTTAACAGTTAAATATTCTTTTATTAAAGTACCTTGATATGATTGCACAATACGATCAAAACCTTTATCATTAACGTATACTAAAGCTTGTGATTTTGTGTTTACTTGTAAGTTATTTTCATCTAATATAGGATAAAAGTAATCAAAACTAATATCATCACCAATAATTAAATATTTTGAACCATTCACATCTAAAAGATATTTATCAGGAAGTTTATTTAATAATTCAAGTAATTGAATTGGGTTTTCTGGAATATTACCAGTATAGATTTCTTTGTTGTTTTGTATTAAATATGCATAATTAACTTTTGCAACATATGAACTACTTTGATTAAAAACTAGTCCTGTATTAAATTTATTTAAACTTGTGATTGAGTTTATTAATTTAATTATCGTATCAGATAAATCAATACCAAAAGGCTTATATATTTCAGGATTTAAACTGACTTTTTCGGTTAATGATGTGAATAAGTGTTCATCTAAATAAATTTCATAAATATAATCTTTTTCTACTATAGACTCAAGTAATTTGCTTTTTGTAAAATAACTACTTATTAAGTCATATGCTTTTTTTTCATCATTAACTAGTTCTTCTATATTTATAATTTTATTGTTAATAAAATATGCTAAATTAGAGTTATTTGAAGCTGATTCCCCTATGTTATTGGTATCTGATAACATTCATAATAATACTTGAGGATTCTTCTTGGACAATATAGGATTTAACAAAACATCTGATACACCTAATCTGTCTAAAGAAATAGATTTATAATCTTTATTAAAAATATAATTAATTTCGTTGTATTTATTTAAAATGTTGTCTGTTAAGTATTTATTTATAAATAAATAGGTAAGTGATGATAATAAGTTCTTATATTTCAAATTAAAACCATTATATTCATTTAGATTTTCATCTAATTTAAAATACATATCATCAGAGGCAATATAAGAAATGATTCTAGTTAAGTTGTAACTGTTTTTTTCTATGAAAGGAATTAGGTTTGGAAATTTTCTAGAAATACTTCTTAGTGTGTTCTGTTGGTATCTTCCTAGGTCATCTTTACTGAAGAAAAACTCTCTCATTTTTTCGGGATTTGCTAGTGACCTCGAAATACCAAAACCTGTTTCTTTATATCTTAATATATTTTGTGAAGATGGTTGAAACAAATTAAAATCATTAAATAAATCTAAAACTTCTTTAGTGTTTATTAAACTAAGTAATTCATTTGAAAAATTTTTCTTTTCTTGGATTGTGCCTTCTATTTCAGGATTGAATAAATCTCACCAAAAACTTAGTAAAGGAACAATGTGTTTTAAGTAATTATATCCTTCATATTGAGTATTAAAAAAACTTTTAAATGACCCTGATATAAAATTGCTAAAAAAACTTGATTCAACTGAACTTTCTTTGTTTATATATAAATCAACTAAACTTCAAAAAGGTTTTGAAGATATATTTGAACTTCTGTTTATTTTTAGATTGTTTATTATTGATTGTCATTCATTAGTTATTTTGTTTATTTGTTCTTTGTTTCAAACCTCTTTTTTATTTTTAACCTTGAAATAAAATGAAGATAAATTAAACAAATCAGATGGTATTGTTTCTCATTCTATTTTCTCAAATTCCTTAAAATAATTTATCAGACTTTCTACTTTTTGAAATTCATTAATGTTAATAAATGATGAGTTATTATTAGGTTGTGCTTCAGATACAGGTTGTGATGGGTTTAAAAGAGCAATTAAATCGAAATAATCTAATTTATTATCGTCTTTTGATGGGATAGTTAAATATTCTTCATCTCCAATTTTTTGGCTTGAACCTTTGTTTGATAAATTCAACATTTTAATCAATTCATCTTTAATTCTTTTGTTAGAACCTGGTACATTAAAAAAGGCTTTTAGTGCAGAATATATAAAATCTTCTGCACTTAATGTGCTTGATACTTGAGTAGTTTTTATTTTTTGTGTATTTTTGTTAATATCAAAATCTATTCTTTCTGTTTCAAAATGAACTAACTTTAATTTAGACTCTAAAGTTTCTATAAAAATATTAAAATCAAATGCATTAATTAAAAACTTAATTCCCTCTAAAATGTTTTTATATTGTAAATCTATAGAGTTTTTATATGAATTTAGTAAAGGGAATATTTTTTTTATTGGTTCTATTAAGTTACCTAAAAATATGTTAAATATGTTATTGCTATTATTAAAGTTAAATAATGATTGAACTTCGATGTTATTAATAATATTTATTAATGTTCTTTTTAATGTTTGTTGATTAATAGATTTTAAGAAATTTATTAATATTTCAAAACTACTAATTTTTCTTAACGAATCTTTTGTTCTATCACTAGGGAAATCTGGATTAGGGACTAATTTATTGTATTCATTATCAAAGAAGTTTTGGTTATAATCCGAAAACAATTTAAAGTCTACGGATTTAACTAAATCAATAATGTAAGTTAACATTAGTGATGTATCTTTTGCAGAATTAATCAAAACATTAAAATTAAATATATTTTTTAAATCAGAACCAATTAATAAATCAATAAAGTTAAAGAACTTATTTATTTCTGTTTTTAAATATTCTTTTTTATTAGTTTCATCTGAAGAATTTGAATTTGATAAATCTAATACTTTTGCTAATAAACCAGTTAAAAGTTCTTTAAAATAATCTCCGTTAGGGTTATGTGATAAAACATAAATACCATCTAGAATCATTTTAGGTAAGATATTTAAATTTATTTGTCCACTTGAGAATATAGTAGCAAAATTGTTTTTATCAAATGAAATATTAATTGCTTCCTTAATTGCATAAATAGTTTCTTTTGAAATAAAACCTTTTTGAACCAAATCTGTTTCTAGTAAACTTTTTTCTATCCTTTCTACTCCTAGTGCTAAAGTGTTTTCAGCTAGAGCTTGTCTAACTATTGTATTATCTGGTGATCTGAAAACAAAAGGTAAATAAACAGAATTAGAAAACAAATTTGATTTTGCGACCCAACTATCTTTAAGTATTTCCACAAAAAGTGTTAATCTATTTTTTTGCAGATAATTATTAATTTCTTGAATTGGTATGTCCCCATTAATATAACCTTCTACATTAACATTTTTTCATTTTATAATATTATTGTTTGAATCATACACCGGGGCAACTACTGTTATAGTATCACCAAGAACAACAATCCCTAAACCGGAAAAATCATCTTTTTTTCTTTCTGGTTTATTATTTGTATATCTTGATAATTTATATATTTTACTTTTTATGTATGTATTAACATCTCCATTAATTTCATTAGTATGCTCTAAATCATTGTATTCATAACTTAATTTTATATATGATTCATCTGGAATAATGTTTGATGCTAATTTTTTTATTATTTCACTTGAAATGTAAGGAGTTAATTCTTTTGTTGTAAAGAATTTTGAAAATTCGGTAGATAAATTATTTAAATTGTTTTTGTGAGAATTATCATTAATTAGTAAATTAATATTATTTTTAATGTTGTGAATTTTTCTCTCATTGTTACCTGTATTAATAAAATGAAAAACTTTTTTTTCTCCGCCTTCATCATCAAAAGCATCTACTGTTATGCTTTGCCTAATCCCTATATTTTCTTTCGATACTTGTTCTGATATATAATTGTAAATTTCATTTTTAACTATATTTAGTGCACCTTCTTTAATGATGTTTTGTTTTTTAGTTAAAATATTTTTGTCTATTAGATTTTCATATTTCTCTTCATTAAAATTCTGTATGTTTTCTATTTCAATTATCTTTTTTGTTCCTTGATAAAAATAAATATTATTTAAGAAGTTATCAGGTTGATTTTTTTCATCTGCTATACTTAAATCAACAGTGAGAAAATCATTGTAATCTAACGCTCCTTCTTGTGCTCTTAGTAATTTTTCTTCACCTAATTCTGTTTGATTATTTTGTATAACATATGGAATGTTATAATAATTTATTTCTTTTGTTCAATATGAAAAGTTATTTAAATCGTTTGGTAAAACATTGTTGTTATTTTTTATTTGATTTTCAATAAAAGTTTTGTAAGAACCCGTCCACTTGTCTTTGTCTAAATTGTTATATGTTATTTCATAGTGTTTTCTTGAATAAAAAGATTCGGTTTTTTGTTTTTTGACTCAGTTGAGAGGGAGTATATATGAATTATTCTTTTTAAAAGTGAATTTTCTGCTTTCTATAATATTTATTTCTTCATTTTTAAATAAATCATAATATGTTAATTCTGTTTTTATTTTTTTGTTAAATAATGATGTGATATCTTCATTTTCTTGTTTATCATAAAATGTGGGAGTTGATTGATGATCAAATTCAAAGACGTTGTTTTGGTTATTGTAAGGTATAAAACCTAAAAAAGAAGAAATACCATAACCTGAAATTTTTAAAACAAAACTTTCTTTTTCTCATTCCTTCCCTTTAATAAAATCAAATGTTAATTCTTTTGTAAGTGTATTTATGAATAATGTTGCTATTTGAGAAATATTTATATCTTTAGGATTTTGACTAGTTATATAAGAAATTTCGTTTAGATTATATTCTTTATCAAATCTAAAGATTGATGATTGGTCTAAAATTTCTATATTTTTGCTTGGGATGAAATCTCCATTATTTGTTTTTTTATATAAATTAAATGTTTGATTTTTATTAAAAATTATTTGTTTTTCTTGGTTATCATAATTTAATGTAAAACCTTCTAAAGTTTCTTCATTAATATAATTATTATAAAAACTTAAAAAATCATTTCTTAAAATATACTCATCATTCTTAGATGTTTCATTATGTTTAAAACTAGATAACTTTAAATATTGGTCTGTTATTTCAGTGAAATCTATTATGTTTTTTTCTGAAAATGCATTTTGATCAATATATCTAATTCCTTTATCATAACCAGAACCACCACTAACTTTTGTTAGACCATTTATATAATAACCACCATTATATGCATTACCACTTGATGGTAAATTAAAATCTACAGTTAAGTCATGATTAACTGATTTATCTTTATAATAATTAAATTGATTTCTCATCGCTTTACTTGTGTCATATAGTAGTGTAAAAATACCAGATGTTAAGAATATTAGTATTGTTAATCCAGAAACTACTATTTTGTTTTTAAATAAAGAACGAAAAACCTCTTTAAATAAGTTTCACATAAGTCTCCCTTAAATAAATAATTATAAATTATTATGATTATTTTAAAAATAATAGAATTTTTAGAAATTAAAAAAAAGAGGTTTCCCTCTTTTATTTAATTAATTTCTGTTTCTTCATTTATAGGACCAAAATGTAAATCATTATTATTTTTTTCTTTTTGGTTTTCTGATTTAGATTCTTTTATTAGAAAATCTAAATCAAACTCTTTTTCTTGTTCAATTTCTTTTTTTGTTTCTTTTGGAGGTGATTTTAGATTTTGAGCAATATAATTAATTTCTTCTGCAATAATTGTTTCTTTTTCTAAAAGCAAGGTTTTTATAAGTTCTAATAATTCTTTATTATCTAGTATGGTTTGATATGCTATTTTTTGAGCTTCAATAATTATTTTTCTAATTTCTAAATCAATCTCATGACTTATTTGATTTGATAAAGAAGAACTTGTTGCAAGTGTTTTTCCTAAAAATGGACTACCACTTTCTTCTTGGTATTTTATTGGACCTAAATCACTCATACCAAACTCAGTTACCATTCTTCTTGCTATGTTTGTTGCTTTTTCTATATCATCAGAAGCACCTGTAGAAACATTTTCTTTTCCATAAACTATTTCTTCTGCTGCTCTTCCTCCCATAAAACTTGCTATAGTAGCTAAAAGTTCTTTTTTAGAATAATTATATTTTTCATTCTCTGGCATCATTAAATTATAACCACCCGCTTGTCCTCTAGGAATTATGGTAATTTTTTGTACTTTATTTCCTCCAGGAACTTTTAAACCAACTACTGCATGTCCTGCTTCATGATAGGCAACAGATGTTAATTCTTCTTTTGTTATAGTTCTTGATTTTTTGGCAGGCCCTGCCATTACACGATCAATTGCTTCATCTATGATAGGTAATGTTATAACTTTTGCGTTTTGACGAACAGATAATAAAACAGATTCATTTATAACATTTTCTAGTTGAGCACCAGAAAAACCCTGTGTTCTTTTTGCTATATTAACAAATTTAACGTCTTCTGAAAATCTTTTACCTTTTGCATGCAATCTTAAAATCTCTTCTCTTTCTGATACATCTGGTAAACCTACGGTAATGACTCTATCAAAACGACCAGGTCTGGTTAATGCTGGGTCTAAAACATCAGTTCTGTTTGTTGCTGCTATAAATAATAAACCAGAATTTTCTTTTATTCCGTCCATTTCAACAAGTAGTTGGTTAAGAGTTTGTTCTCTTTCATCGTGCCCTCCACCTATACCAGAACCTCTTGTTCTTCCTATAGCATCTAATTCATCAATAAATACTATTGCAGGTGAATTTTTTCTTGCTTCTGCTATGACTTGTCTAACTCTTTTTGCTCCCATTCCGACAAATAATTCAACAAAATTAGATGCTGAAACAAAGAAGAAAGGAACATTAGCTTCTCCCGCTGTTGCTTTTGCTAACAAAGTTTTCCCTGTTCCTGGAGGACCACCTAAAAGAATACCTCTAGGCATTCTAGCTCCAGATTCTTCATATTTTTTTGGGTTTTTTAGATAATCAACTATTTCTGAAATTTCTTCAATAGGTTCTTTATTCCCTGCTACATCACTAAATTTTTTATCTGATTTAATTATTTGTGCAGGACTTTTGTCTCCAAACGCACCTGATTGACCATTCATCATTTTCATTTGTGATCTATATATAAAATAAATAATTGTGATTAATAAAAATGTTGGAATTAATGAAACAAAAATATTTAATCATATATTTGGTTTTGGAGCAGGTGTTGTTTGTAAACCACCAACTATGCTTACAACACCTTTATCATCTGTTACTTTAAAAACTTCTTGAAAAACAGTTGAATAATTTGGAATTAATAATCTTAAACTTTCTTCATTACCATATGTCAATAAATTTAAATTTCTTTTTCCATCAAAAAATACAGAATGTATTGTATTATCATATTTATTTATTTGTATACTTTTAAAGAAAATTGAGTCATCATCTGAATTTGCTGCTTTTTCTAAATTATTAACAAAGACAGTTAATGTTGTTTTTATTTCTGAATTTTTATTAATAAAATTACTTATCAAAAATGAAAAAATAATGATACCTATTATTATTAATATTAAAATTAAGAATATATTCTTTTTTGTTTTAAACATTTTCCCTTCTTTCTTTTTAAATTATATTATTTTATTTAATTAAAAACAAAAACTTGACCTTTGTTTTTAATTAAATAATTTTTTTCATCCAATTTATATTTACTTGTTCTATTTTTAGAAACTATAAAACTTATAATAGAATTGATTTTATCTTTAGTCAAATTTACATTTACAAAATTATTATTAATCATCATAAAAATCAATTCATTTTTAAAATTAAAAAAATTAAATAAATCTTGGCTGAATTTGCTTTCTTTTCATATTTTGTACTCTTTTAAAACTAAATTAAAAATCCTTTTTCTTTTTTTATTTTTCAGCAATATATAAAATAAAAAAAGAATTTTTTTGAGTTTATTTTTTTTCTGGTTTTCTTTTCTTATTTTATTTCTTGTGTAAACTTCTTTTTCATTTGTATAATCAATTGCATATGGTATTAACTTTTTGATACATTTATTTAATATAGTACTTTTAAAATATTTGAATAAAAAAGGTCTATAAACTGACATATCATAAACTTTGTTAGTTTTTTTTATCCCGTAGTAAAACTGGTTTCTTTGACTTTGTAATTGCATTTGTGCTGTTTCTATAAAATCATCTAAATGATGAGCGATTAATAAATAATCACAATGATTTTCATAGTAAATTTTCTTAAAAAACAAATATCTTTGTTCTCTTGCTCAATTTTGGAAATTTTTGAAGGTATAATCTTCTTTTTTGAATTCCATAATTTCTAGTGGTATATTGTTCTTTTTACAATATTCCTTAACTATATTAGTATCTATGTGACTATCTTTTCTTTGATTGTAATTTACATGTGCAACAATTATGTTCTTATTTTTATATTTGTCTAATAAAAACATGCTATCTGGTCCGCCACTAACAGCAATTAAATACTTTTTATTTTTTTCCATTATTTAATTGGTTAAATTTATTCATTAATATATTTATATCATTATATACAAACGAAATAGCTACATTTGCACAACTATCTATCATAGAATCTAATGTTATCATTTC
The DNA here is from genome assembly GCF_000701865.1 of Mycoplasmopsis felis ATCC 23391. Taxonomy (GTDB): domain Bacteria; phylum Bacillota_I; class Bacilli_A; order Mycoplasmatales; family Metamycoplasmataceae; genus Mycoplasmopsis; species Mycoplasmopsis felis. The sequence goes on from NZ_JNKA01000001.1 coordinate 20,034, forward strand.
TTTTTCTGTAAATGTACCTAAAACAAAATCTCTTAATTCTCCTTGAAAAGGAGCGTTTATACCTATTCTGAGTCTTTTAAAATTATCACTTCCAAGTTGCTCAATTATATTTTTAACTCCGTTATGAGAACCACCTGAACCTTTGTTTTTTAAGGATGCTTTTCCTAATTCAAAATCTTTTTCGTCATGAATAACTAAAACATCCTCAGGTTTTATTTTAAAATATGAGCAAATTTGAGAAATAAATTGTCCTGATAAATTCATATAAGTTAATGGTTTTGCTAAGATAAAATCATCTAATTTTACATACTCACCATTAAATTTTGATTTATTTAAAGTTAAATTTAAGTTTTTGCATATCCTATCTACTACTAAAAAACCTAAGTTATGTCTAGTGTATTTATATTGATTCCCTGGATTACCTAATCCTACTATCAACTTCATTAAAGACCTCCTTTTAAAATGGTTTGGGTGTTGGTATATATTTCTGTTTTTTCTAAAAATCTTGGTACTAAGAATTTAGAGTATAAATTTTGCTCTTTAGAAAATATTCATAATTCTTTTTTTGCTCTAGATATTGCAGTATAAACCAACTTTCTTGATAACATAAATCTATGATTATAATTTAATATAAAAATAACATTATCAGTTTCACTACCTTGAAATTTGTGAACAGTGATTGCATAAGCTAGATTAATTTCTGAGTTAAATTCTTCTTTTGAATATGTAATTATTCTTTCTTTATTATCTAAGATAAACTTTACCTTAATTCTGATTTCATTGTTTTCGTTTATTTCTGAAGTATGAATATAACCTATGTCACCATTAGATAAACCTTGTTCGTATCTATTTACTAGTTGAATTACTTTATCACCAACTTTATATAGTATTTTTTCATTATTAAATTTCGATGTATGAACAACTTTTCCATTTGGGTTATGACTTTCTTGTATTAAATTATTTATTTTGTTTATTCCGGATTCACCTTTATACATAGGACATAAAATGATGGTATTATCTATTCCGTGTTTGTTAACTGATTTTTTAAATAAATTTAATAAATCTCACTCAAATTCTTTATACAGTAAAAAGTTTACTGGTTTATTTTGTAATGAATTACCTAACCATTCATTTCAATTATCTTCTAAATCATAATAATCATTTAATACGCTTGTGTTATTTGCTAATAAGTTACTTTGAATAAAAGAAAATGTTTGTTCATTTATTTTTTCTTTTTTATAAAGTTCTTCAAAATAAGTTAGTATGTTTTTAAGATATTCAGGGTTTGTATAATCACCTATATTATTGATAAAATCAACATATTTTTTTATTTCTAACGAGCTACTTCTATAAAATTTTTTTAATATTACAGTAGGAAATAAATTAGAATTAATTAAATCGTTTAATATATCACCTGGTCCTATTGCAGGCAATTGATCTTTATCTCCTACTAATATTAATTTTTCTAGATTAGTACAGGTTTTTAAAAGTTTATAAAACACGGAAATATTAACCATACTAAACTCATCAATTATTATTGTTTTAACTTCATCATAGTTTTCTTTAATTTCAACTTCTTCAGTATCATCTTTTATTTTTAAAAAACTATGTATTGTCCTTGTTAATATTTTGTTTTTAGAACTTAATATTGATGAGGCTCTACCTGTTGGTGTTAAAATAAAAAAATCTTTTTCTGGTTTTTGATTATTGATTTTTAATGTATTATAAAAGTGTTTAATTAAATTACTCTTTCCTGTTCCTGGGTTTCCTGAAACAATCAAGAAATTCTGGTTTATAAAATTATAATATGCATTTTTTTGTTCATCAGATAAGTAAGATAGATTTTTTTCTTCTTCACTATTTAATACTATTTTTTTATTTTTAGATAGATTAATCAATTGTTTTGATATGAATAACTCTTTTTCATATGTAATATTTCTTGTAAATTTATTATTAATTAACTTTACTTTATTTTTATCTATTAAATTAGACAAACTTTTTTGAAATAAGTTTAAATTTTCTTCAAAATGGTCTAATGATATAGTTTTTAAAAACTCTTTATAAACTTCTTTTAAAGAAAATAATGTTGAATTATTTTCTTCTAAACTAACCATAACTTTTAATATGAATGCTTCAAATCTTTTATTAGAATAAATGTCATAACCCAACAGAATCGCAAACCTGTCTACTGTATATAAATTAAAGTTATCTTCTATATATAATAAATATGGATTGATATTTTTATATTTACTTATAAAATCAATAGATTCTGTTTCAAATTTCTTTTTTAAAAAATCATATAAATCTATCAAATCATTAGAATAAAAAAAACGGATATTTTCTTTATAGAACTCACTTTCTTGTTCGCTTAATTTTAAAATTTTATTAATCGTTTCTTGATTATGTTCATAATAATCGAAAGAGTTATCAATTTGTTGTTCATTTAAAATTTCTTTTAAGATATTTTTATTTACTTCTAATGAACCTAACATTTTAAAAAAAGTTTTTCCTCATTTATCAAAAACTTTTTGTGCGGTTATTTTACCTATTTTTTGAATTTTTAAAATATGTTCTTTTATTTCTATATCAGTATCTACTAATTCTAATATAGGGACAAAAGATAGTAAAACAAAAGAGTTTTTGTTTGTTGTACTTTGTTGAATCTCTATTTCATATTTTTTATATAAATCTGGTACATTTTTTCTTGTATAAATTGAGATTTTTTTCTTTTTATCTGTTGTTTCAAAAAGCAAAAAACCCCATCCTTGCGAAGAACTTCCTTTTAAAAGTTTTACAAATTTTCCTGTTATTTTCTCTTTAGATAAATTAACCATAATTATATTAAATTATACTTTAATTATTTTTTTTTGCTTATTTTTATATATACTAGACTTTAAATAGTTATTAACATACTTATTAACAATTTATATTAATATGTTAATAAGTATGTTTTCTGCTTAAATATAGTTATAAAAGTTGTTTATAAATATGTTATTTATTTTTAATTTATTATATAATTTGTTTATGATTAAAAAAGAAAACTTAAATGAATTTACTGAAAAATTATTAAATTATTTGAGGAACGAAATCAATGATAATATGATGTGAAAATCTTTTTTTTCTAAAATGAAAGTAATTCAAAAAGAAGATAATTTTGTTTTAATTTTCATACCTTTAGAAAAAGAAGAAAACTTATTACAATTCAAGGGTATTTACAAAGAAATTTTTGAAAACTCAATTAAAATTGTTTTTGGTGAAAAAATTAATTATGAACTAACTATTAAAAACACTATAAAAGAAAAACAAATTGAAGAAAAGGTGATAAATCAAATTTCTTTATTTAATAATTCTTCAGGTCATCAAAAAAGTAATTTTTTTTCTTTGAATAATTACAACTCTCAGATGAATTATGAAAATTTTTTAGTTACTAATTTTAATGATGAAGTTTTTAATTTAGTCAATAAATTAGACCAAAATTTTTTAAACTTAAAGACAATTTATATTTATGGTCAATCAGGTTTAGGTAAAACTCACTTACTTCATTCTATCGGGAATTCATTTTTGAAAAACAATAAAAACGGTTTTTATTTAACTCCTTTAAGTTTTTCTATATATATTGCTAACTTATTAAAAGAAAACAATTCAAAAAAAATAACAGAAGTATCTGAACTTCTAAGTAATCTGGACATTTTGCTTATTGATGATTTTCAAATATTTGGTGAAGGACAAAAAACACAAACAAAAAATTTTATCTATCACATCTTAGATAATAGGATTCTTTTAAATAAATTAACTATTATTTCATCTGAACTAGATATTAATGGTATGGAAAAATTATTTGATAAAAGGTTTGTCACAAGAATCCAAGAAGGTTATATTGTTAAAATACAAAATCCTAGTTTAGATGATTTACATAAATTAATGGAATATAAATTAAATCAATCAGGTTTCGATATTAAAGTACTAGATGAAAAATCAAAAAATTTAATTGTTAGAAATCATTCAAAATCTGTTAGAGCGATTTTCGGAGCAGCTATTAAATTAATAAATAAAAAAGATGAATTTAAAGTTTATGATGATTTTGTTTTTGATAAAGTTCAAAATTTATTTATAGATTATATAAAAGAAGAAAAAGAAGTAACTTTTGATGTTATATTAAAATCTGTTTCTAAACATTATAAAGTAAAAGAAAAAGAAATTTTGGGAAAGTCAAGAAAAAAAGAAATAGTTATTGCTAGACATATTTGTATTTTGTTAGTCCACAACTTATTAACATATTCATCCACACAAATAGGTAGATTATTCAACAGAGATCACTCTACTATATTAAGCGCTATTAAAAAAATTAATTCTGATGATAAAAATCCTTCTTTTAAGAATGCAATAGAGTTTTTAATTGGGGAAATTAATGGAATAAATTAATAAATTACTAACTTGTTAATAAGGTTAAAAAGTTAATTTTATTTTTGTTTTTGTTAATTAAAATAACTTTTTTGTTTTTATTAGACTTATTAATACAGAAAATAATTATATTAAATAGGAGAAATTATGAAATTTAAAATAAATAAAAAACTAATAGAAAATTCTGTAGAATTTTTAAATAATTATATAGACTCAAATGATGCTTTTATACCGCTTAGAGGTATATTATTTAAAATAGATTATGATAATATCACAATGATTGGTTCTAATAATTACTTGAATGTCAGAAAAATAATAAAAACAAAAGATAATAACATAAATATTTATGAACCTGGTTCTTTTTTGATTAATGCTTCCTTAATGAGAGATGTAATTAAAAAATTTGATGAAGAAATTTTTTTTGAAAGTGACGTTTTAAACATTATTTTGTATGAAAATAAAACAAAATATATTTTGACTAAATTAGAAATAGAAAAATATCCTTATATAAATTTTGATTTACAAAAAAATAAAACAAAAATTAATAGCAATGAAATGAGAGAAATAATAAACAATGTTTCTCTTGCTACTTCTCAAAATACAGAAAAAGTTAATTTCGTTATTTATAAATGTATTAATTTAAAATCAAATAATGGTGTTTTAAGGTTAACAGCAACAGATAGTCACAGATTAATTACTCAAATAATTAATCTTAATGAAAGTTTTGATTTTAATGTTTTAGCAGAATCAAAAAATTTAAAAAAGCTTTTTCCTAAAGAAATAACAAAAGAGGTTGATTTATTTCTAGGTGAAGAGAAAATAGGTGTTTCTTATAATGAAACTGTTATATTTACAAATTTAATAAAAGAAAATTTCACAGATATTTCTCCTTTTTTAAAACCTATATACAATAAAACATTAAAAATTTCAAAAAATACATTACTTAATTTAGTAAACAAAGTTATTTTTCAATCATCTGATAAAATAAGAAGATTACAATTTTTATTAAATAAAAATGAATTAAAACTAAGTTTTGAAGTCCCTGAAACAGGAATATCCTCTGCTTCATCTAACCGATTCGAATTTGATGGCGATTTAGTAGATATAGATGTTGATTTTCAATTTTTTAAAGATGCATTAAGTGTTGTTAACACTGATGAAATAGAAATTAAATTTAATGAATCTAACGAAAGAATTTATGTTTTATCAGATAAATACCCTGAAAACATTCAAATATTAACTCCTATAAGAAGGTATTAAAATGATTATAAAAATAAAAACAAATGAAATTAAACTAGGACAATTATTAAAGAAAATAGATGAAATAAACACAGGTGGACAAGCAAAATTTTTTATAGAAGAAAACTTTATTAAAATAAATGACAAACAAAACGTCACAAGAAACTCAAAAATTAGATCAGGTGATATTTTAAAAATAAATGAAAATATATATAAAATAGAAAAAGAATAAAAAAACAAAAAATATTCAGGTATTTGAATATTTTTTGTTTGGTGTTTTTATTATTTAAACATAAGGTATAGCAAATAAAATAAAAGATACACAAACATTTAATAAAATAATTAAAAATAAAGAAAACTTCTTCTTTGCTAAATAATAAGAAATTAATATACCTAACGGAACATAAATCTTTAATAAAACACCTTTGTATCCTCTAAAAAAATTGTTTTCTGTTTTTGTATAAGAAAAATAATTTATTGAATTTTTATTAAATTCTATTTCAGGTAGAAAAATTTGAACTAATAATTGTAATACCAAAGAAAATATAATTCCTGATATAATAGGTCTTAATATAATTAACATATTTTTAACAAAAGAATTACTTTTAAATTTTTTTATATATCTCATTGCTAATAACATAATAATAATAGCAGGCAAACAAAAGAAAAAATATGTTACAAACATTGCTACATAACCTCACCATAAAACAGAACCATCATCATTGTATGCTACCAAAAATCCTGTAAAAAAACCGAATTTTGTTGATACTACCCCTGGAGTAGAATTAGATATAGCAAAAACAGTATTGATTTTATCTTCTGATATTTGTGAACCAAAAGCCGAACTTAAAAAAGTTCACAACCATCTAAAAATAGGCATAAAAACTTGGCCACCACCAAAAACAGAAAGTGAAATTAAAATCAATAAAGGAATACTAATTAAAAAACCAATAAAAATCATTACTCCTCTCCTTTTTGAAGGATTATTTTTTTGTTTTTCTTTTTTAAATAAAAATATAAAAATGTATAAATAATCATTACAAACAAAATAGCTACAACCTGTATGTTATAAGGGGAGGGAATAAAAAAACAATAAATAAAAGAAAAAAGAAAAATAACCAATCATAAAGGTGTATAAACGCTTTGTTGTGACTGTTTTAAATATCTCATACCAAACTCTATTAAAAAAGAAATAATTGAAATTAAGACACCAATAGAAAGAATCTTTATGTATTCTTTAGGTAAATAATTAGATAATATTAAAAAAGCAAAAGCTATTAAAACATGAGGTAATATAGCAAATAAAGTAATTAAAATACCTTTAAATTTCCCTAATAAATGTATACAAATATAAGAAATAGTTTGAATAACTGACGCCCCAGGTAACATATTGGTAACAATTACAATATCATCAAATTCAGAATTAGTAATTCATTTTCTTTTATCAACCGCTTCTTTTTTTATGATAGGCATTAAAGCGTTGCCACCACCAAAACCGATAAAAGTAACCTTTAATATAAATATAATTAAATGAATAATACTAACTTTTTTTTGCTGCATAATAGTTATTATAATACAAATTAAAATCATACATTTTATAAACTTATAAAATAAAATAAATTTATTATAATTAAAATTATAATAAATAAAGAAAGTTATATATGAAAAAAAGAGTAGTAATAGGATTAAGTGGTGGTGTAGATTCCTCAGTTAGTGCATATTTATTACAACAACAAGGATATGAGGTTGTTGGTTTGTTTATGCGTAATTGAGATAGCATGGTAAATAATGATATATTAGGAAACAAAGATTTAAATGAAAACATTTGTCCGCAAGAGCAAGATTATAACGATGCAAAAAAGGTAGCAGATAAATTAGGAATAAAAATTTTTAGAGTTGATTTTGTTAAAGAATATTGAGATAATGTTTTTGAAAATTTTATAGAAGAATATAAGAAAGGTCGTACACCTAATCCTGATATATTGTGTAATAAATATATTAAATTCGATAAATTTGCTGAATACGCATTTAATAAATTAAAAGCAGATTATATAGCGATGGGACATTATGCAAAAGTAGAAAAAGGAAAATTATATCGCGCAAAAGATCAAGAAAAAGATCAAACTTATTTCCTAGCCCAGTTAACTACCCAACAATTGGAAAAAGTAATTATGCCATTACAAAATCTAACAAAAAAACAAATAAGAGAAATAGCAAATGAATTAAATTTAGTTACTGCACAAAAAAAAGACTCTACAGGTATTTGTTTTATAGGAGAAAGAAATTTTACTCAATTTTTACAAAATTATATACCTGCTCAAGAAGGAAATATAGTTGATATCACTTCAAACAAAATATTAGGTAGACATATCGGTTGTTTTTATTATACAATAGGACAACGTAAAGGATTGAATTTAGGTGGAATGACAGAACCACATTATGTTTGTGGTAGAGATGTATACAAAAATATTTTGTATGTTGCACCAAGTTCCAAACCAGAATATTTAGAATCGAACAGTTTAATAGCAACTGATTATACGTTTAATCATTTTGAATATGATAAAAATAATTTAACTGCTAAATTCAGATATAGACAACAAGATATTCCGATAAAAATGGAAATATTAAATGATAAAGAAATCAAAATAAGTTATGAAAAATCATTTGCAATAACCCCTGGTCAACAAGTAGTAATTTATGAAGGACAAAAATGTATTGGTGGCGGAATTATAGATAAAGTTTTTATGAATAACGAATGAATCAAATATTTATAGAGAGGAAAAAATGACTTCAAAAGAAATAAGAAAAAAATGATTAGACTTTTTTGAATCTAAAAACCATTATGTTGTTCCTTCAAAAAGTTTAATCCCACAAAACGATCCTTCTTTATTATGGATAAATAGTGGTGTAGCCACACTAAAAGATTATTTTTCAGGCAAAAAAATACCGCCTTGTCCTAGGTTAGTTAACTCACAAAAATCAATTAGAACAAATGATATAGAAAATGTCGGTGTAACAGCAAGACACCACACTTTTTTTGAAATGTTAGGTAATTTCTCTATAGGTGATTATTTTAAAAAAGAAGCTATTGAATATGCAAAAGAGTTTTTATTAGATGTTTTAAAATTAGAAAAAGATAAACTTTATTTTACTTATTATAAAGAAGATTTAGAAACAAGAAATTTGTGAATAAAAAACGGTTTTAAAGAATCCCATTTAATTCCAGGAGATAAAAAAACTAATTTCTGAGAAGTAGGATCAGGACCGTGCGGACCAAACACAGAAATTTTTTATGATAGAGGTCTTAAATATGATTCTAGAGGAATAGAGTTGCTGGAAAATGATATAGAAAATGACCGTTATATAGAAATTTGAAACATAGTTTTTTCTACTTTTAATTCTGATGGACAAGGAAATTACACAGAATTAAAACAAAAAAATATTGATACTGGTGCTGGTTTTGAAAGGTTAGTTTCTATTTTACAAAACGTTCCAACGAATTTTGACACAGATTTATTTTTACCAATAATTAATGAAATAGAAAAATACACAAATTACAGATATAAAACATCTAATTACTTTAGTAAAGATAAAACTCAAACCCAAATCAATACTTATTTTAAAGTTATTGCTGACCATATGAGAACAGTGGTGAACGCAATCGCAGATGGAGCTAAACCTTCAAATGTAGGTCGAGGTTATATCTTAAGACGTTTAATAAGACGTAGTGTTTATTTCGGAATAATGCTAAATATTTCAGGTAATTTTTTATATAAATTAACACAAATAATTAAAGACACATTACCTTTCGGATATGATGTAGAAAAAGTAAGAGAAATAATATTAAACGAAGAAGAAATTTTCTCCAAAACAATAGAAAACGGAAGAAATTTATTATTTCAACACATATCAAAAGATCAAAAAGTATTTCCAGGTAATATAGCATTCAAATTATTTGAAACATATGGTTTCCCAATAGAATTAACAGATGAGATTCTTAGACAAGAAGGTATCAAAATAGATTACTCATCATATGAACAAGCTAAAGAACAACACTCTCTAGCAAGTAAAAACCAAAAAGTTTCTGGAATGGATAAAGTAATAAATTCATTGACTTTAATAAAAAATAAAGTTGATGAATTTATTGGTTATTCTGATACATATTCAAAATCCAAAATTTTATATTTATTAAATACAGAAAGAGAAATTCAAGATTCTAAAGAAACAAGTTATGTGATTTTAGATAAAACCCCTTTTTATGCTACTAGTGGTGGTCAAAAACATGATAGAGGTTATATAAAACAAAATAATCAAAAAATAATTATTTTAGATGTGTTTAAAGATAAATTCGGAAACCACATTCACAAAATAGAGGGTAACATTAATAAAAACGAACAAGTTGAATGTTTTGTAGATAAACAGATAAGATTAGGTCTTGAACGTAATCACTCAGGTACTCATTTATTATTTTGTGCTCTAAGAAATATTTTAGGGCCTCAAATAAAACAACTTGGTTCTGATAATAATGAAGAACGTTTAACTTTTGATTTACCAGCAGATACCAAACCAACGGAACAAGAAATACAAAATATAGAGAACTTAGTTAGAAGTTATATTAAACAAGATGTAAAACGTAATTATTTAACTATGACAACAGAACAAGCTAAAAAAATGGGTGCTATAATGACACTTGAAGAAGCAGAATATATGGACCCTAAATCAGTAAGAATTGTCCAATTTGAAGGAATTACAGCAGATTTATGTGGCGGAACACACTTGAGCAATACCAAGAAACTAGAAAATTTTAAAATCACTAATGTTGAAAAGAAAGCGGCAGGAATATTTAGAATTAGAGCTATTTCTTCTGATGAGTTAGTTAATGAATACTTAGAAGAAGAAAAAAATAAATTGATATTAGAACTCGATAAAGTAATTGAAAAAAATCAAAAACTAGATATTAACTATAATTTCGATTATTCATTAGATAATGATTTAGAACTAGCAATAGAACAATTAAAAGAACATATTTCAATAGCAAGAAATCACTTTGTAGAAATTAATAAAAAAATAAATAATGAATTTGTTTTCGATTATCAAAATATAAATTTTATAAAATTAAATAACTATAATTTATATATAAATCAAAACATTAACAAAAACCAAATTAAAAACATTGCTAGTTCTTTACGGGAAAAATTTCCTTCAAGCATTATTGTTTTATCTACAGATGAAGTCAATCCGATATTAGTTGTTGCTTCAAAAAGTTTTGATTCAAATAAATTAGGTCAATTAATTTTTAAACACAATAACCTTGGCAAAGGTGGAGGAAACTCTATTCTTTGTATGGGTAAACTAAACAAGCAAATTGATATTCTCACTTTATTGAAAGAAATAAAATGAGAAAATTAGCTTTTGATTTAGGTACTAAATCATGTGGGTTTGCAATAACAGATGAAAACGAAATTATTTCTTCAGGTTTGGATAATTTCACAATGTCTGAAAATGATTTTGAAGCAGTTTTTAATAAAGTTCATAAATTTATGAACGAATACAAAATAGATGGTTTTGTAATTGGATATCCAACAAAAATTAGTGGTCAAAAAAGTGAAAGAACAATTATGGTTGAAGAATTTTCTCAAAAACTTTATCAAAGATTTAAAATACCATTTTTATTTGTTAATGAACAATATTCAACTAAAAAAAGCCAAGAAAATTTAATTAATATAGGTTTATCTTCAAAGAAAAGAAAAGCAATCAAAGATAAAATGGCAGCACAATTAATTTTGCAAGATTATTTAGACTACCACAAAAATAAATGGAGTAAAAATGAGTAACACTAGAACAATATTGATTATTTCTGCTATTGTTGTTTTTGTTTTAGGTATAGGTTTATACATAAGTCTACAAATTTGAGCAAAAAAATACCGTCAAAAATTTGTATTAAAATCACAACAAGAAGCATTGATGAAAATACAATCAATGAGGAATGATGTTGGAATTTTACCTTTTCATTTAAAAGAAGAATTTAAGTCAAAATCAGATGATATAGATATTGAAGGTCTAATAAACACATTTTATATAAACAAATATAATTCTTTGTTAATACTTAGTTCAAATGACTTATTTAACTTTGTTGCACTGTGTGAAAAAGTAAAAAAAACTTCATATTACTTACCTAACGAATTTGATTTTAAAACATTTAACAAAGTTAGAATGAAATTACCAAACGAGTTCCAACAAGAAATTACACCTTATGAAAATCAAGTAATAGATTTTGTTGCAGTATTTAAATCAAACCTAGAAATTCAAGAAATATATAACAATTATTTTTCTAATTTAAATGAAAATGGAATGATAGCTATATGTTTAAAATATTACAAAAACAAAGATATTTTAAATCTAATAAATATTTTAAAAAATCAAAACATAAATCATGAAATTTCTTATTTTAGTAATAAATTTTTAATAATAGTAAAGAAAAGTATAATATAAAAAAGGAGCAAAATGGATAACCAAAATTTAAATTATTTATCACAACAAAAATACGATGAGTATAAAAAAGAATATGAACACTTAATTAATGTTGAGCGTAAACTAGTTCAAGAAGCTTTAAAAGAAGCGCGTGCACAAGGGGACTTATCAGAAAATGCTGAATATGATGCAGCTAGAGAGCGTCAAGGAATTGTAGAAGGAAGAATCCAAGAACTTGAGTTTATTTTAGATAACGTTCAAATCATTGAATCTAAAGCTCATACCAATGAAACTAAAATAGGAATAAATTCTACTGTAACATTTTTAATTTTAGATAAAAATATAGAAAAAACTATAACTATTACCGGAACACACGATGCTAATCCATTTGAAGGAAAAGTCTCACTTGTTTCTCCTTTAGCAAATGCTTTAATAGGGAATGAAGTTGGTGCAGAAGTCGAAGTTGATGGACCTAATAAATTTATGATTAAGGTTTTAAAAATAGAACATCTTTAGGGAATGAAGTCGTATTTTTCTACGACTTTTTTATTTTAAAATGAAAAAACATCCTTTTATTAAAAAAATATTGTTTACTCAAGAATTTATTGAACAAAAAATTCTTGAGGGTTCTGATTGGGTAAATCAAACTTATAAAAATTCAAATGATTTAATTTTAGTTGGGTTATTAAAAGGTTCTATTCCTTTTTTAGCTCAATTAATTAAAAATATAAAAATAGAGCACGTTTTAGATTTTATGACAGCAAGTAGTTATAGCGGAAAAAAAGAGTCAACAGGAAGTGTTAAAATAATTATGGATTTAGCACAAGACATTAAAAATAAAGATGTATTAATAGTAGAAGACATTATTGATAGTGGTATAACTTTAGAAAAAATAACTAATATATTAAAGAGTAGAAATCCTAAATCATTAAGGATTATTACATTGATGGATAAACCACATCACAGAAAAAATGATTTGATAGCTGATTATTCTTGTTTTTTAGTACCAGATGAATTTTTAGTAGGTTTTGGTCTAGACTACAAAGAAAAAATGAGAAATCTTCCATACATAGGTGTTTTAGACACGAAAATTTTTGATTCAAAAGATAAGTAATTACATTAAATAATAATTCAAACAATTAATAAGATTAAGTATATATGATTTATTAATGTTAAAGTTATATAATAGATTTAGAAAGGAAAATATGAAAAACAAATTTAAAATACTTTCGATTTTATCTGTAGGAACAATTCTTCCTTTATCTATCATTTCATGCAAACAAAACAAAACTATTGAAAACGGTACTCCCGAAGAAAAACCAACAGAACCTAGTAAACCAGAAACAAAAGTAAAAGAATTAAAAATTACTGAATTAAAGGTTAAAAGTGAAAATAACAAAAACGTTTTAGAAATTTTAATATCAAATAAAGAGATAAATAATAAAAAAATAAAAGACATATTATCTTCAATTAAATTAAAAATTCAACATAATGAAAGTTTTTTATCACCTTCTTCTTTTAATGAAAATACTATGGTATTAATTTTTGATGTATCAAACATTTCTAAGAATAAAGAAAATAAAATTGAATATTTAGAAATAGATGAAAAAAAAATAAACACAGAATTATCATTTAGTGTTAAAGAGGATAAAGATTTGAAAACACCCCCATCAAATGAACCGAACGATCCAATCCAACCACAACCAGGGCCACAACCACCAGAATTCCCTGGTTTACCTCCTGGTTTTACATTCCCTTCTTTTGATAGAACAAATTTACACACATATCCTAATTTTGTAAATGAATTCACAAAAGTTGATAAAGAAGTTATTTATAATGAAATATTTGACAGAACTTTTGCTATTAAATTTGGAGTAGGTAAAAAAACAGGTGATGAAAATTATTTCTTATCAACCGATAGTGGAACTGCTTGATTATTAGATTATTATAAAAAAGATGAAAATAATTATAAATTATTCTTTGCTACAAATTTACATGTAGCTTCTATGTTGTCAAACACACTAGAAGATAATATAGCTCAATCTTTAAATTATAATGATCCTAGAGACCTTAAAGCAAAATCAATTTCTTTAGGAAAAGCAAAAGGTACTTATGAACAAATTAAAACATCGAGAAATAATACTGAAGTACCAAATAACTTTAAAGGAACAGAACAATATTATGCAAAATGATGAAGTTCAGATGAAAAATTTAAAGATGCTAATTTAAGCGGAACTTCAGCATCTATAACAACTAAAACGGGGGGGATTTCTGCTCCGAAATTAATTTTTGCTGGTTATGATTTCATTAAAAAAGAATTTATAAATCCTTTACAAGAAGATTTAAAAAGAAAAGCTAGAGAATACTTAAACAATCAACAAAATAACGGTTCTGTGGTAGCAGACGATGATGAAGATTCAGAAGATAAGGTAATTAAAAGAGCAATAGATTCGAATGAATTTATTCCTATTTATACAGACTTTGCAGTTTTTGAAATAGAAATAAATATGACAAACATGGATAATTCACTAAAAGAATTGTTTAAAAAATCAATTACTGCTCTAGATAATTATTTAAAAAGATTAAAAGATACTAATAAATTACCTAACCAAGATAAAAATATTTCTTCATTTATGCAAACAACAGATTACTTTAGTGCTGCTAAAGAAAAAAATAATCCAACAAGAAATAATTTATGAAATGCTCAGAATTTATATATTGGAGGTTATCCTAGTTCAAATAATGGTTCTGTGTGGTCTGTAAACAACCCAACTGAAAGATATGATGAAAATATACAATGATATCCTAGAGAACCAAAAAATGCTAAAGCATTTTCATTTGCTACAAGTCAAGGAGAAGAAAGAATTACTAATTCCAACGTTTCTCCATATGGTAAAGCGCAAGGCAAATTATTAGGTGATTATTATGGTTATAATTACTCATTACTATTTTCATCACTTTATTATGGTGCTTCTGGTTCATTAGTTTATAATGAGTTCGGACAAATGGTAGGAATTTATAATACAGTTTCAGCAAATGTTGAAAATGGTGATTTAAGTAAAAATGCAGGTTTTGCTCCTTTTCTTTTATCAGAAGATGTTCAAGGAAATATTCCTATAAAAGCATATAATTTAATAGACGGAACAGATAAAAACAGGTTCCCTGCTCAAACTGCTTCATACAGAGAGAATTTAGCAAAAATTTATCCAAACGGATTTAATGATAATAACTTTAAAACAGCTTTATTCCCTGAAGGTTTCAAGAAGTAGATTATAAAGAAAGAACGTTAACTTTATTCTTTATATCAAATAAACTAAATATTAATTCAAAAAAATTAACACAATGTGTTAATTTTTTGATTTTCTTTTTTGCTTTATAGTTCAAGATAATTTAAAAACAAAACCTATTAAGATAAATGATAAATAAACCACTATAACGAAAGTATGTTCTTGTTTTCAATCATTATTTAAAATAAAAGGGAAAAGATAAATGTTTAGTAATGTTAGAATTCAAACTATATTTATAGAATAAATAATTTTCTCTCATAGAGGGATTTTGTCAATAATTTTTTTTCTTGATAGTATTAAAGCAACAACAGTTGTAAAAGTATCTTCTAATAGCAAAGCAACAGCATTTACACCTATAACAGCAGTAAAATAAGGGTTGTTTTCTGAAGAATCTTTACTTAATAAAGTTGGTAGTAATCATAAAACTAGCATAGATAAAAATGTTAGTATAGCAGTAAATAAAATTGCATTTTTATATTCGCCATGCTGATTATGGTCAGCATATTTAGGGTTGATGTGATTATCTAGTGCTAGTGGTATTAATTTACGTGCTGTGGATACACTTTGTGTTATTTTATAACCAATATCATTAAAAATAAACCCTATTATAAACACAACTATACCAGCAGAACCTAAAGCTAAATGGTAAATTTTAGAAAAATGTTCAATTGTATCATTTTCATTAAGTTTTAAACCCAAAAATAACGTATATGAAACAAAATAAATAGATGAAACTATTCCTAATGAAATAAATAAAACTTTTCTAAAATTTTTAAAATGTGCATCTTTTGCCATAGAAGCCATATCTTCAATACCGGCAAAAGCAAATATAAAAATTAAAACATTTACAAAAATTAAACTAACAGAAACTTGTTTTTTTATTTGTTTTGAAACCAAATCTAAGTATCCTGCTCCAGAATTTTTTATTATAAATCCTATTAAAATAAACAATCCTAATGCAATAAAACCTCATTTAACAACAGAAGTCATAAAAACAACTTTAGTATTTAGTTTTAAACCTTTAGTTGAAATTAATATTAAGCTACCGAAAAAAACAATGGATATTATTCTGATTGATCAAATAATAATTTCAAAATTATGTGTTGTTTTAGGTATGGCCAATTCAAATGCGCTAGCTAAAAATAAAGGTGATATAGATGATAAAACAGGAGATTGTAAAAACTGATTTCAACCAACATAAAAACAAAAATTATGAATCAGCTTTCTTTTTATTCTTTCTCATTTACTAAAGTTTGGAAGCTCTTCTTCAAACAAAGTTTTATCTAAGTGTCTTACATAAGAATAAGAACCACCATAGTGATCCTTAAATGCATTACCCATTCTAGAGAATACTAAAGCAGTTCCGCAAACCGTTAACAAAGAAAGACCTATTACAAGATAACCTCATAAACCTAAATTAAATATTTCAGTGATTGTTGTTAAAAAACCAAGTCCAACAATAAAGTTAATAGTTAAGAAAGTAAATGATTTTTCTGTAAAATGCTTATTTTTCATTTAATTTAAATGTTAATTTATTTTGAGGTTCTTTTTTATTAAAAATAACATCATATATTTCATCATATGTATGTACAGGTATGTAAGTTAAATTAGATTTAATTTCTTGTGGTACATCCCTTAAATTTACTATATTTCCATACGGAATAAAAACGAATTTTAATTTCTTCTGAGATGCAGCAAATGATTTTTCTTTTAAACCACCTATATCTAGAACCTTACCCCGTAAAGTTATTTCACCTGTCATTCCATAATGAGATGGAACTATTCTTTTTGATAAAGAAGAAATCAGTGCTGTTGTAAAAGTTACACCTGCGCTTGGTCCATCTTTTGGGACTGCTCCTTCAGGAACATGGATATGAATTGTTGTGTTATCAAAGTCAAAACCTTTAATTCCATATCTTTCAGCATTTGCTCTTACATAAGATAAAGAAATACTTGCAGATTCTTTCATAACTTCTTTTAATGAACCAGTGAGTTTTATTTCACCTTTACCTGGATATGTATTAACCTCGATTTGTAAAGATGACCCACCAACAGCTGTATAAGCTAAACCATTTACAACACCAGGTGTTTGGTAATCTTCGCTATCGCTTTCTTTGAATTTTTCTGGTCCTAATAATTCTTCTAAATCACTAATTTTTAAATTGAATACTTCTTTTTTATTTTTGTTTTCTAATTTTTTAAATATAAACTTTCTAGCTAATTTATCTAATATTCTTTTTAATCCACGAACACCTGCTTCACGTGTGTAATTCTGAATAATGTATTTCATTGTTTCATTATTAATACTTAAGAAATTACTTTTTGCACCAACTTGTTCTATAACTTTTGGCATTAGGTGTTCTTGAGCTATGTTTATTTTTTCTGATAATGTATAAGCAGACAATTCTATTATTTCAACACGATCAATTAGTGCTGGAGGAATATTTTCGTAATAGTTTGCTGTTGCTATAAATATGGCTTTAGATAAATCATATTCATGTTCTAAGTAATGATCCTGGAATTTTGAATTTTGCTCTGGGTCTAACACTTCAAGCATAGCTGAAGCAGGATCGCCTTTATTTGACGAAGCCATTTTATCAATTTCGTCCAATAAAATTACAGGGTTAGATACACCACTTTGAGAAATACCTTTTATTAATTTACCAGGCATAGCACCAACATATGTTCTTCTGTGTCCCCTTATTTCACTTTCGTCTGTTACACCACCAAGAGAAATTTTTACAAATTTTCTTTGTAAGGATTCTGCTATTGCTTTTGATAATGAGGTTTTACCTGTACCAGGAGGACCAACAAGACATAAAATAGGAACATTGTTGAATGTTTTTTCTTTTGTTTTATTTTCTTCTTTAAATAGATTTAAATCTATTTCAAGTTCATTATTATATTTTAATTTGTTTGATTCTTTTTTTGCATTTTCCTTTGTATTAATAATTACAGCTATGTACTCCAAGATACGTTGTTTTACTTCTTCTAATCCATAATGATATTTGCTTAAGACTTTTTTAGAGTGCTCCAAATCTAAAAGTTCTTTTTGGGTCAATCTTCAAGGTAATTTCTTTAAGTGACTTACATAAGTTTTAGAAATATTAGCTTCAGGAGAAGCTGCCATCATTTCATTTGCTCTTTTTGTTTCTTCAGCAATTATTTTTTTTACTGATTCAGGATATCTTTTGCTTTTTATGGAATCACTAATTTCTTTTTGGTATTCTTCTTCTTTATTTAAAGGAACATTCATTCCTTCAAGTTCTTCTTGTAATCATTTAATTTTTTCTCTAATAACAAATTCTCTGTGTTGGTCATTAAGTTTCGTTGACATTTTTTTTGCCATTTGGCTTTCCATTTCAAAATTGCTATTAACAATATTGAGTACAGAATCAGTTATTGCTAAAAGTTGTTTATCACCAAATGCTAAAAAACCAGTAACTTTTTCAGTAAATTCAGGTTTCATAAAAGATAAATATGTAGCAACATATCTTCATCTATCTTTATACTCTGTAGGATTTTGTATTTTATATTTATCATTAAGAAGTTCTTCTATGTATAAATGATTTCTACCATATTTCTTTTTAAATAAATTTTCTACAAATAAAATTTTTCCAATATCTGGTATTTCAATAACACCTTCTTTTATATTTTTCTTTAAAGATTCAGCGAAAAAATTATAAATATGATCAACGGTTTGAGGTGTAGGATAAATATTGCTTGCTTCACTTATTATATTTATAGAACTTTCGTCAGTGTTTCTTATTATAGTTGTGTTATCATATTCAGCAATCGGTACTATATGACCATAACATGAAGTTACAGAACCAACAGGAATTTTGCTGTTTTTTATTTCATTTCTTGTAAGCGAATAAAATTTATCTTGATCAACTTTGCCATCAAACAATAATTCAGCATAACCATAGTCAATTAAATTAAAAAATCCAGTATTAATGTAAGTTAATACTACACTACTATTGTTGTTAGGTATTTTCTGAATATCAATAATTTTAGCAGTAATTGCTTTAGGATATAGAGCTTTTTGTTCATCGGAATAAGCAATCACAACATTTAATTTTTCTTCATTTTTTAAGTCAACATCAGCTTCTAGCAATTCATTTTTCTTTATTTTTATTTGGTGAATTGCTCCAGGAAATGAAATATTAGTCATTCCAGAAATAAGCAAACGCGATACTTTATATTCTTTTGACATTTGTCTCCTTTATTTTATTACAAAGTTAATGAGTTTGTTTGGTACAAAAATCTCTTTAACTATTTTTTTATTTTCTATTCAACTATTGATTTGTTTTTTAGATAAATTTAATACTTCTTCTTTAGACAAGTCTTTTGAAACAGTTATTTCACCTCTTAATTTTCCATTAACAGTTATTCCATAACTTATTTCATCATCTATTAGAGCAGATTTATCTATAGTAAAATCAGTTAAATTTTTTAATTTAAATAATTTTTCTGAATATTCCCATGCAGTATGAGGCGCAAAAGGTTCTAATATATTTAATAAGATATAAAACATTTCTTGTAATAACAATTTATTTGTTATTGTTTCATATTCATTATATGTTTCCATAACTCAAGCAATGATTGTGTTATATGAATATTCTAATTCCTTGTTAGAAAAAATTTCTATATATTTTTTTAAACCTAAATAAAGTTTTTTTCTCGCTTTTTTTTCTTGTGAAGATAATTTTAGTTCTTTTATCTTAAGGGAATCAAAATTTTCGATTTTAGAAACTTCTTGTATTCTTGTTATAAATTTATTTAAAAATTTATAACATCCATTTATTCCTGAATCACTTCATTCTAATTCTTTTGAAGGAGGTGCTGCAAAGAAAACAAATAACCTTGTTGCATCTGTCCCATATTTGTCAATCATATCTTTTGGTTCTACAACATTACCTTTTGATTTAGACATTTTAGAACCATCTTTTAAAACCATCCCTTGTGTTAGCAAATTTTTAAAAGGTTCACGATAATTTATTAATTTTAAATCAGACAGGGCTTTTGTAAAAAATCTTGCATATAATAAGTGTAATATAGCGTGTTCAATACCACCAATATATTCATCAACTTGATTTCAGTAGTTGATATTTTCCTTTTGAAATAATATATCTTCTCTTAATTGAGTCGGAGTGGTGTATCTCATAAAATATCAACTAGACTCAAAAAATGTATCTAATGTATCGGTTTCTCTTTTTGCTCAACCATTGCATCTATAACATTTAACATCTAGTCAAGTCTTACTTGTTAAAATTGGATTTCCATTACCGTTAAATTCAACATCATTAGGTAATAAAACAGGTAAATTTTCTTTTTTTTCAGGTAGTGTTCCACAACTATCACAATTAATTAAAGGAATTGGGGTTCCTCAATATCTTTGACGAGAGATTCCTCAATCACATAAATTGTAATATGTATCTCTAGTTAATAATTCTTCTTTTAATAATGGTGAGTTTTCATTATGAGAAAAAACTATATTATTAAATTTCATAAAAGTTTTTTGCGTTTCATCTAAAAAGCTAACAAAACTTATGTTTTTATTAATATTAAAACTTGTAAAATCTGTGACATATATAGGTGTATCTTTACCATTGACAGGATTTATAACACTAAACGGAGTTTTTAAACACAATTTCTTACTAAAATCTTTATTAGAGATAGCAGAATTTATTTTTTCTAAATATTCTTCTTGTTCTCTCGTAATATTAAATTCTTCTTTTCATATTTTTATTAATTCATGCTTTGAACTAATAGATATAAAATTTGCATTCAATATTTTGTCATAACTTTCTTCAAATATTGTTATTTTATAATTGTTTTCTAAAACATATAAATCAATTTTATATTCAGTTTTTTTACCTATTCAGTTTTTTTGCATTGTTAGCACTTGTTGAGGTCAATGATTTTCTAAAGATTTAAGTTCTGACAATAATTCATCAGCATACTCTGTTATTTTTAGATAATATGTCTCCATTTCTTTTTGAACTACAACATTATCACACCTTCAACATTTGTTATCAATTACTTGTTCATTTGCTAACACTGTATTATCATTTTCACATCAATTTAATGAACTTTGTTTTTTGTAAATTAAATTTTTCTTTCATAGTTCAAGGAAAATAAATTGTTCTCATTTTGTATAAGAAGGGTCTGCGGTTACACATTTTTGATCCCAAGCAAAAGAAATACCTAATTTTTGTATTTCTTTATCCATTATTTCTATATTTTTATAAGTCCATTCTTTTGGATGAACTTTATTTTTTATAGCTGCATTTTCTGCTGGTAAACCAAAAGCATCTCAACCAAATGGGTGGAATACATTATAGTTATTTCTTCTGTAAAAACGAGCAATTGCATCACCCAAAACATAGTTTCGAACATGTCCCATATGTATTTTTCCACTAGGATATGGAAACATACTAACAATATATTTTTTAGGTAAATTAAAGTCATTTTTAGGTTCAAATAATTTATTTTCAATTCAATAATTTTGTCATTTCTTTTCTATTTCTTTATATTTTGACATAATCCTCCTATTTAGTTCCGAAAATTCTATCACCAGCATCACCTAAACCTGGTTCTATATAACCGTTTGAATTTAATTTTTCATCTAAAGATGCTAAATAAATATTAAAGTCCTTACCAAAATTTTTTATTACATTCTCAACACCTTCTTTAACTCCTAATAAACAAACTAATTGTATATTAGTAAAACCTTCTTTTTTTATTTGTTTTATTGCATCTACCGCAGAATTTCCTGTTGCTAACATGGGATCTACAACAAAAATTAAACTATCTTTAGGTACATTAGGCATTTTAAAGTAATATGGATGAGGAGATAAAGTGGTTTCATCTCTATACATACCTATATGTCCGACTCTAGCATTAGGTATGAGATTAAGTAAACCCTCAACCATCCCTAATCCTGCCCTAAGGATAGGGACTAAAATTATTTCTTTTAGAAAAGTTTCACCAATAAATTTTTGATTCAATGGAGTTATAACAATTTTTGTTTTTGTTTCATATTCTCTCATTATTTCAAAAACCATTAATGATGCGATTTCGTTTAAAATATTTCGAAACTCTTTGTGTTTTGTTTCTTTATCACGCAATTTTGTCATTTTAATTCTTATAAGGGGATGATTTAATATTTTTAGCATTTTTTCCTTTTTTATTTAATATATTCTTTAAATTATAAACTTTTTATTTTAATTAAAAATAATAAAGTTTTAAGCAAGTTATATATAAATTATTTTAAATATAAAACAAAAATAAAACATTTATGATAATATTTTTATTAAAAAACAAAAAAATTGAAAAATGTATAATTTCATTATCAATGAAAGGTAAAAAATGGATAAAAAGAAAAAAAGAAAATTAATTGTTATAGGTGGTGTTGTTTCATTAGTTTCTTTATCATCAATAATTATTGGTGCAACATTGGGACTAAAGAAAAATTATGAAACAAGCAATGAACCAGGAAAAACAGATGATGAAAAAAGACCTACTGAACCCATTGTGGATAACAAGAATCGAGAGTTTATTGAAAAAATCAATAATTTATTTATAGAGAGTTATCAAGACATTTCTGGATTCAAGAACAAAATCATTGAAAATTTAAAATCTCAAGATACATATGATGAACTTACCACTAATTTGTATTATGAACAACTAAAAGTGTTTTTGAGAAATTATACAAATCTTAGAGAAGAATTAAATATAAAACAAGAGTTTTTTGTAAGAGATGAAGTATTAAGAGATTCATTCAAAAAATTTTTAAATTATCAATCAGATCATAAAGATTTTTCATTCTCTGTATTTGGGTATAAAAGTTATTTAGATGAATTAAATTCTTTTATCAATAGAAATGCTGAAATAGTTAATATTAAAGAAATTAATAATAAAATTGCTCAAATAAAATTTGATGCAAAATCACATGAAACGAATTTCTTAAGTTATAAAAAAGACTATGAAGACTTTATAACAAAATTCAATGAATTAGGCTTAGATATAGATTATTCTGAAGTAGTTGTTTTTTCTAATGCACCAAGGAATTTTAATGATTATTTAGAAAAAGCAATAGAATATAAAGATTTAACAAATCAATTGAATTCTATTAAACAAGAATATCCAAATGACATAACAATACAAGAAGAAATAGATAAATATAATGTATTAATAGAAGATAAAAGTAATTTTATAAGCAATTTAGAATCACTAAATAATAAGATTTGAAAAATTCTAGATGTTGTTACTAAAAAATTAAGAAGAGGAAGTTCAGATAATGAAGAACTAAACCAATACAAAACCAAAAATAAAACCTTCTTAAACTCTTTAAATTTACTAACACAAAGAACAAAAAATAAATTTATAGATGAAATTAACGCTTCTATAACCAAAGCAAATATTGATTTATTAAAAAATAGAGCTGTTTCTTTAAATTCAAACAAAGAAGAAATAAATGAAATAATAAAAAATTACCAAAATCTAAAAACAAACAACGATCCTTTATATTTAAATAGTAGTAACAAAGACAAATTAGAAGAACTCGTAAATAATAATAACTTTAGTGCAGAAGACGAAGAGTTAAAAGATGTAGAAAACATACAAAAAAATGATGTATATTTAAATAACTTAGTTTCATATAAAAATGAATTAAACACCGAATTTAGAAGATTAAATGGTTTAGTTTTATTAAATGAAATTAAAAATAACTTTAATTCTTTATTAAATTTAAGGGACTTCACTACTGAAATTATTCAAAAATTAAATACTTGACTAGAAAATCAAAATTTAGTAAATGTTATTCAAGAAAAAATAATTTCACTACACTCTTTACAAGAATTATTTACAATTTTTGAATCAAATAAAATTGATAGAAATCTTTTGAATTCTTCTAATTTAACACAAGAAGAAATAAATGAATTGAATAATTTACAAAATCAAACCCTAACTAACATTAATAATAATGGACAAATAATTGATTTTGATATAAACAACATTAGCCAATATAAAACAGAAACAAAACAAAAATTACAAAACTATTCAAATAAACTAAACGAATTAAAACAAAAATATAATATTCAAAATGTTTCTTTTGAAACCCTTGCTCAAAGTAAACTTAGAGTTGAACTAGATCCAAGGTTAGATAAATATGATTTAAAAAGGTACTTATCATCACTTTCATTTAACAAAGAAAACGCAAAATTATACTTACTTGAACAAAATGATTCTGAAATAGATTATAAGTTAGAAAGTGTTTCAATTAATAACGAAAACAAAAATATAGTTAATTTTAATTATAAAGCAACTAACAAAAATAATGCTAATGAAACAGCGATGGTAAGAGGTTCTTTGAACATTAAAGAAGTAAACTCATCAATTGATATTAATGAAAAAATTAACAACATAAGTATTACGAATCTAGAAGAATTATATGATATTGATTACATTGGTTTAAGTAATTTAAAAAAATCTGAATTAAATTTAAGTAATTTAAGTAATTATATTAAAGAAAATAAAACTTATACTAATGAGTATTTTAAATATAGAATAAAAAACGATTCTACATCATTTTCAAACCGAGAAAACAAAATACAATTAGATATAGAATTCTTATTAAACGAATCTATCATTAAAACTCTTAAAATAAATTCAAATGATGTTGCAGATTTTCTTCCTGAACAAACATTAGAAACAAATATTAAGTTAAAAGAAACTTTTAAAGAAAATAGTGATTATTTTAAAGCTCCAAATTATTTTAATTTATTTACTGAAATGCAAAATAAACCATACACAGAAACAGCAAAAGAATTCCAATTATTTAGATATTGATTCTGATTCAAAAAAATTAAACCTTTCTATGAAACAATTAAAAACGAATTCAATAATAAAGAATTTATTATTGAATCTGCTACAAGAAAACCAAACGATGAACAAGGTTTTCCAAAACTAGACAAAAAATATAATTCTGTCCAAAACAATCAACTTTCTTCAGAAGAAGTAAAACAAATTCTTATTAAATGATTTACTCAAACAGATAATGATGTTCTAGATTTTGTAGTTCCAGAAAACTCAACAATAGTTTTAAAAGAAAATTCTGGTTCATTATTTGATGTTGTATCTAATGAATTAGGAGTTTCTGCTATTTTTACCTTTGTTATTTCTAAAAATGGTATATCAAAAGAAATTCCACTTAAAATAACTAATGGAACTTATTACAAAGAAGTATCTGATCCAGTTGATGAAAAATATAAAAATAAAATTATTGACATTTTCAGCGATAAATCAGGTGAAAAATTATATGATTTAATTAATATAAAAAATTCTAATAATACTCATGGACATCATTCGGTAATTGAAAAAGATCCAGCAGCTTTTATAAATGAATTTTATACATGACCAAAAATAGGGAAATATCAGATTTTTGCCAAAGAAACAATTTCTAAAGATAATTTAAAAGGTGAAGCAAAAATATTTTTCTGGTATAAAGATGAAAATAATCAAGAAATGCCATTAACACCTAATCCAAGCGAAAGAGATGTTAATTTTAAAGATAGAATGAGTATAGTTATAAAAAATTGAAAACCAGTTCAATATAGAGATATCAAACCAAAAAATAATTCTCATTTTACAGATCAAGACTTTATCCCTATTCCTTTAGGCCAAGAAGCAAATAACCTACCTCAAAGCGATATTGATGCAATAAACAAAATTAATGGAAGAAATTTTGATTATAGAAAAGCACAAGCTGAAGCAGGAAGTAAATCTGTTCATTATAGAGTTTTAGATCCAAAAGATGTAATTGAACAAAATGCCTCTTTAATGCTAAATTATGTTTTAACTCTAAAAAATACAGTTACTAATGTTGATGAAAAACCAAATGATCAGAATGGTTCATTTACAAACAAAGATTCAAATAAAGACGAAACTCCAAAAACAAGTAATTCTAATTCTATAACCCTTCAAGAATCTAATATTTTTAAAGATTCTGATGTATCCAATGATGTTGATACAAATAGTTTATATCAAAAATATTTTATTTATTTTTATGATGTAACAAGTGAAAATAAGGGAGAAATGAGTTTTAAATTAGGATTCATAAACAAACAGAATACTAATATTAGATATAAAACAAACCACAAAATAACATTAATTAATCTAGTTAATGATTATAAAGAAAAACTATATCCAGAAGTTATATTGAACAAAATTAAAAAATCTGATTTTACAATTCAAAATCTAAATACAATAAGTGCTAACCAATTGACTGAAAATAATTTTAGTAATTATATTACTATAAAAAGCACTGCATTAACATACAATAACTTTAGTATAAATTCAGATAATATTAAATTAGACGAAATTAAACCACACCAAAACAATAAAGCATATATAAAATTAAAATATGTGAAAAATGGTGCTACTATAAAAAGTAATACTTGATACTTATTAGAAGGATTTAATAATATTTCAAATAATGTTGCTGAATTAAATATTTCTAAAACAATACCTCTTACAACAGTTTTTGAAGAGAATAACAATGTTCTTAGAAGCAGAGAATTAGAATTCTATTATAAAGATGCATTATGAAACTATGATAAAGAAAATAATAGGGCAAACTGAACTTTAAAATCTAAGTATCTCGAAAAGACTTTTGAATCAAATAATTCCAATAACAGAAAAATTCACTTACATTTATTTGGTAATACATTAGTTCAAAATGCTAAGAGATTAAGCAGAATAAACGGAAGAGGTCAAAACGAAGGATATGATTTTACTTTTGATTATGATTTACTAAAAACTCAAAAATCTATCTCTATATCAGGACAAACATCTAATGTTTATTTCGAAAATAATGGCGATAGATTAGCTCCTACAATTAATTTTAGCTTAACTGCTAATTTAAAGGATAATAATGATATAGAATTTATTTTTACAATAACAAGTAATCAATACAAATTATTAGTTGATAATGTTCAAAAGAACTTATTAACTGGTGCTAATTTCTATAACAGCCCAAGATTCGATGAGTTTTTACCTGAAAAAGCATTTTTATTAGCAAATAATGGTGCTGCAGTTCATATAGAATATAAAAATACTGTCGAAGAAGAAAATTTCCAAATAACAACAAATAAATTTGATTACAATAAAATTGACTATAACCAAGAAGGACAACCTATTCTTTTTTATAGTGATCCTGAAATATACAATTTAGATAAATACAATCCCAATCAAAATGTTCACTATAAATTACATGATGGATATATACAAGATTTTGAGTTTATTCATAAAACTTGAGAAAAAAATACATTAGATATAGTAGATAACTCTAGAAGTAGAACTTTTGGTTATAGTTTTGGTTCTGCAACAATGTTATCTAAAGTTAATAATGATCCTAAAGATGGGAAATTTTATATTATCACTAACAATCACGTTGAAGCAGGACATAATTTTGATATAGATTCAATTACAGGAGATAATATACCTGATAGAGAAAATAGTGGTAGATATCTAGCTATAGCTGCTCCTGATTATGCAAATAACATAGATAATGGGTTTAGTTATTGAGGAGGTTTATATAATGTAAATAATGCAAAAAGTCAAGTAATTTGAACAGGTTTAAAACAACAAAATATGAATGGTGATGAATCTAATAAATTTGTTGATATGACAGTTTTTGTTATAGATATCAAACCTCTTATTAAGCAAGCAAGAAGAACAGGAAGATTCTTGCAAGCTGCTTGACTAGAAAATTGATTTAAATTACCTCCTTTAAAATTAGAAACTAACGGAACTGATCATTTAGAATTTTTTGGACCAGTAAGAAGACAATATGCATTTAATGGTTTCCCATTAGCAAAACAAAATGGTTATATAGTTAACAGATCAAGTTCTAATGATTTTTCAGTTGGTTTTTCAAGACAAAATGGTTATATACAAACCTTCTTCAATGCTGGTAATTCAGGTACCGGAGTAATAGGGATGGACAATCAATTTATTTCTACTATTAACTCTGGTGCACCACTAACTTTCTTACAAAGTTGGGCATACAGCACTAATGATTTTAATTACTTCGGAATAAATTGAAATAAAGAAAATCCATTAGAATTAAACAACAAAAGATCACTTGCTTCATATATAATGAAGGCTAATGCAAAAAATCCTTACTTATATTCTTTACCATGATACTTTAAGGAATTTGACGAATAAAACCCACTTAAGCAATAGATTTCTTTTATCCTTATATTTATTATTTTAATTATTTTATACATAGTAAATTAGATATATAAAATGATGAATTCTTCTATTTTATAGGGTTATTCGTCATTTTATTTTATTCAACTCAGAAATACAAGTATTATATTAAAAGTTAATTATCATATGAAACAAGTTAACATTTATCACTAAATTATAATAAGTATTATAAGTTTAATATTTGATATAATAAAATAATGCTAGAATTAAAAGTTCAATATACAGAAAGAATTGACAAATATATTTCTAATCATTCTGAAATTTCGCGCAATGATATTAAACAATTAATTGAAGAAAGAGTAGTTTTAGTTGATGATGTTTTAGTTAATAAGCCCAAATTTACTGTAAGAGAAGGTCAAATAATTAAGGTTCTACAAGTTTTGAATAAAGAAATAAAAATAGAACCTGAAAAAATGGATTTAGATATCATTTATGATGATGAATATTTGTGTGTTATTCATAAACCATCTGGAATGGTAGTTCATCCAGCTGCAGGTCATACAAATAATACTTTAGCTAATGGACTTTTATATCATTTTAAAAACAACTTATCAGACAAAAATGGATTATTAAGACCAGGGATTGTACATCGAATTGATAAGGATACATCAGGTTTGTTGGTAATTGCTAAAAATAATCAAGTCCATCAACTATTATCAGAAAAATTTTCTACACATGATATTAACAGAAAATATTTAGCTATTTGTGATGGTATTATAGAAGATAAAAAATTGCTTTTAAATCTACCGATAGGAAGATCTACTTCAGATAGACAAATAATGACTGTAACTAATATAAATTCTAAAAATGCAATAACTCATGTTACATTATTAGATACTTTTTATATAAATAATGAGCCTAAGTCTTTGGTAAAGTGTGAACTGGAAACAGGTAGAACTCATCAAATTAGAGTACATCTAAAGTACATAGGAAATCCTG
The DNA here is from genome assembly GCF_000701865.1 of Mycoplasmopsis felis ATCC 23391. GTDB lineage: Bacteria > Bacillota_I > Bacilli_A > Mycoplasmatales > Metamycoplasmataceae > Mycoplasmopsis > Mycoplasmopsis felis. The sequence goes on from NZ_JNKA01000001.1 coordinate 49,649, forward strand.
TTTATGGAGATCCTATGTATGGGAAAAAAGTAGATGAATTTGGACAAAGATTACATGCATATATGTTAGAATTTGAACATCCGATAACAAAGGAGAGTTTGAATTTTTATTGCAAACCACCAAAAGAATTTGACGTATTTAACAACTTTAATTTTGATGAATTCATAAAACAAGAAAAGGAGACAAGTGAAAAATTTATACAATAACGAAATAAAAACAACATCTGAATTATGAAAAGCACACAATAAAGAATTTAAATTATGAGTGTTTTTATACTTGGGTTTAATATTTTTAACAACCTTACTACCAACAATTTATTTGATTTATTTAGGTTCTGCAACACAAGAATATATAGAAATGCAAAAAAGATTGACAGAGTTATCTAATAATGAACTTTACCCATCATCTGTTTATGAATCTCAATACATAAGAGAAATAGTATTCACAACGTTTCAAAATTTATTTTATTGATTTGTTGTAGTTGTTTTTATATTATCAATTAAAAACAGTATAAAAAATAAAAATTTTTCTTATTTATCTTCATGAGTTATTTGATTAACCTGAATTATGGGATTGATTCACATAATTCGATTTATAATCTTTCTTTCTAGTTCCTTTGATACAACTATTCTAAAAGAATTTTCAATCAGTATGTTTTTATTCAGTATAAATATAATTAATGTTATTTTATACTTTATATTAATAGTTTTTGTAGATAGAAAAGTTAAAGCAGTCAAAAAGGCATTTGTATATATCCAAACAATAAAAGCAATGGAAGAACTAAGTAAAGAATATATGGAAAATATCAGAACAGGAAATCCATATGCTCCCAGTGGATTTAAAACAGAAACAAAAAAAGAAGAAAAAAATCAAGAAAACATTGAAGATTCATTTGAATATAAAAAATTAAATGACTTAACACAAGAAGAACTACACTCCATAGCAAAAAAACTAAATATAGTTGGTTATGATGAATTAACAAGAGATGAACTAATTAAAAAAATATTAATTTATACAAAAAAAGCAAATTAATTTGCTTTTTATTTACTTTTTAAAAATCTATTCCATTGTATAATCTTATTATATTACTGTTTGGTAATATAATACATAGAAAGGTTTTATGAATTCACTTAGACATTATGTATTTTTTATACATAAATTAATTTTAAAAAAGAAAAACACAATAATAATTCCAATGATTATATTATTGAGTTCATTTATATTTTTTGGTGTTTTTAGTTTCATAGAAATTAATAACAACCAAAAATTACTATTTATTTATATATTAGTTTTTATAGAACTATTAATCACTATTTTTTTTGCTGCTTTAAAATCCATTAATGTTTATAAAGATTTAGAAGAAGAGGGAATAGAATTATTGACATTATCTAAACCTATTTCTAGAAAAAGCATAATTTGAGGAAAAACTATATCTAACTTATTATTTGCTTTTTATTGAACTTTAATCATATTAATTAGTAATACAATAATTATTTGAAGTCTTAACATTCTAAATACTCATTGAAATTTAATTTTGATTACTATTGGTGTATTTTATTTATCATATATATTATTTGGTTATTTAAGTTCATTGATAGCATACAAGACAAATACTAAAATAGCTATAACATTACCTATTTTATTATTTAGTCCTCTTGCGATAGGTGGTACAGTTATTTCAGGAAAGAGCACATCTACTGCTAACAATTTTGCATATTATTTAAATATTCCATATGAAAATCACTCCACAGGAAAAAGATTGAATGCTGAACAGTTTTATTTAAATAATCAAAATGATTCGTATTATATTATTCCTAATGGATATCAAAATGATAATTTTAGAAACGACCAAAAGAAGTTTTTAAATCTAGCATATTCAAATTCAAAAAACTCTGCTAAAGAATGACAAATTTACTCTTATTTAGTAACACCATATCAAATGTTAGATATTTTTAATGTAAATAACACAAATATATTTGACACTTTTAGTTCTAATAACACTACGAATTTAAGTAATTATTTATTTTATAATCAACTAGATTCGTTTAGTTATAATTATGACTTATTATCAAAATCAAATCTAAAACAATACAATGTAATTGATAAAAGTCAAAGCACTGAATCTACAAACGCAACAGAAACACAACCTGCAATAGATGCAGTTATTGTTAATAAAAAAGCATACTTAGTTCCCGGTGCCTTAAAAAACAAATCAATTAAGGAAAATTTAATTAATACAAACATTATCTATGCAAGAGAAAATGCAGATTCATTTAATGTAGAGTTCCCAGAAGATAATAATTCATTTACAACAACTGATAACTTAGTTGGTGAAATAAAATGACCATATTTATTAGATTTATTAGAAAACTTAATTTTCCAAGATTATGCATTGAAGTTTTTTGATGATATTAATAAAAACATTAAAGATTTCTCACAAGAAGAAACAAAAATTTACTTTATTGAAAATTTAACTAATGCAATAAATTCTGATTCATCACACTTATTACAAATAAATGATGTTAGTTCAATAGTTTTAAATCCGGCATCAATAAAAAACAAGAATATTAAAAATTTAATAGAAAAAAAAGTTTATCTAGCTATTGGTTTATTATATTTTGCATATTTTACATATAATGATTCTAAGTTACTAGATGCTATCTTATTTAATGAAAACACACAAAATTATGAACCTGAACAATTTTTATTAAAAATTGACAACTATAATTACAAATTAGGTGGTTATGCTTCATTTACACCAAAACAAATCATCCAAGAAGAAGAAATAAATGGTTCTAAACAAGCAAAGATAGTTATCAGATATGACCTAAGCAAATCGGATAACTATTTATTCCAACCTCTAGAAGAAATTTATGAAATTTCTAGAAGTAATATAAAAGTAGTAGAAAAAAATATTTATTTTGGTATTTGAGGAATATTGGGAATTTTACTTCTTGTATGAAATAACAAACTATACTATCGTAAGGACTATAAATAATGGAAAATATTTTACAGGTTAAGAATTTGACAAAAATTTATAAATCAAGAAAAGATAAAGCAGGTATTTTTGATTTAACCTTTAATGTTCCTAAAGGTTCTTTCCATGCTTTTATAGGAGAAAACGGAGCAGGTAAAACAACAACAATTAAAACTATTATTGGTTCTTATATAAATTATAGTGGTCAGATAGTTCTCAACGGAATAAATATCCAAAAACCCCAAAGCAGACAAAAATTAGGTTATGTACCAGAAAACACAATTTTTCCAAAAGAGATGAATACTTTTGAATACTTAAAGTTTTTAGGAATGTTCACAGGTCTTAATAAAAACCAAGTTAATAAAAAAATAGATGAATTATTAAGTAAATTTGAAATAACTGATTTAAAATATAAAAAACCTTTTGAATTTTCATCAGGCCAAAAGAAAAAAGTTTTACTTATTCAAGCTTTATTAAATGATCCAGAAATAATAGTTCTAGATGAACCAGCAGCAAACTTAGATCCAACTGCTAGATATCAATTATTTTCAATATTACAAGAATTAAACCAAAATGGTACTACTATATTTATAAGTTCACATATATTAAGTGAAATAGATAAATTTGTTGATTCTTTTACATTAATTCATAAAGGAAAAATCGTTTATTCAGGAGTTAAAACAAAAAGTTTAGAGGAAATTTTTTATGAAAAAATTATTCAAAACTAGTATTTGATTTGCTTGTTTTGCATCAATAACAACCGGAATAATATGAATAGGTGAATTATCAAAAAGATACCAAAGAAAACAAGAATTTACAAACCCTCCAAAACTAAATCATAATTATGCAGATTTTTTAAACAAAATAACAAAAAATGAAAGTCAGGGTGACCTAATATTAAATAAATATATTTTTAAAGAAAACACTATAGAAAAAGTTGATTTTCTTAATAAGCAATCTCAAATTAGTGATACTACTTTTTCAGAAATTAATTCATCTTTAACATTTGCTCCTTTATTTGTGTATGTTTCTGATAGTAATAGAAATGAGATTTTAGGAAAATACGCATTAAGAGGGTCTAAAAAAATAAAAGATATATTAGAAAATAATTGATATTGATATTTAAATAACATACATAAATTTACATTTCAACTAAACCCATTTAACTGAAGATTTAATGATACTTTAATAATAAATGAAGAAACAAAGGAAAGTATTAAAGATGTCTTTTTAAAACAATTATCTTTAGAAAATGAAAATCAAGAAATAAAAGATAATTCTAATTTATTATTTCAATTAAAAGAACTAAATATCCAGAAATTTCATGAAATAGATTTCTTAGAAATTCTTCCAGAAGAATACAGAGATATTGCTCAAGATCAAAATAAATATAAAGAAGGAAAAATATTATTTTGAGAAGACAAAACCGGTGTTTTATTAATTTCTTATTTATTTAATATTGAGCACAATAATACAACTGAAACAAAACTATTTATTTTGCCGGAAATATTAGTTCCAACAAACAAAACCTCAGATAATGTAAATAATTTAATTTCAAAAATAAAAGAATATTACATAGAGGTTTTTAACAAAGAAAATGAAACGGCAATTTCTAGTGAAGCAGAGAATTTTAAAGAAAATGCAGATACTCTTTTACAAGACGAAAGTATAAAAAACAATAAGTATTTTAATGAAAATGAAATTAATAAATATTTAGCTAAATTAAATGAAATAAGTCAAATAGAAGAAGAAAAAGATGATATTTTATTTGAAATAGGTGAAATATTTGATTCTATTCCATCTAGTGAAAAAACAAATAGAAGAGTATTTTCAAGATTTCGTTTTATAAAATCAGGGTTAGAAAAGTTTGTTAAGGATTTATTATCTAATGATCAAAATTATGAAGAAGATAGTTTTGAAGGAAAATTAATAAGCGCTTGAAGATTATATGAAAATATTGATTCTAAAGATGAACAAATAAATCAAATCAACCAAAATATAGAAATACCCGCATATATAAAATTTAAAGCGAGACAGAGAATTTATCAAAAACATAATGATGAAGTATTTATGACTTTGTTTAATAATGAAAATTATTCTGAAGTCTTATATAACTCGGTTTTAAAATTTAATAAATCATTTGAAAATAAATTAAACAGATTCACATTGGGAGCAGCAAATGAAATTTAAAAAAACATTAAGTAGCATACTTCTATTTAGTCCTTTTGTTGCTTTGTCATGTGCCAATTATTCACATGAAAATGTAAGAAGCCTAAGTAAAATAATTTCAAACCAAGATGAAATTTTAGGTACCACTGAAGAAAAACAAAGAAAAAACACAACAAGAATATTAGAAAATTTATTAAATGATTTATTTAAATTTAATCCAATAAGAATACAAAAGTTTAAAGAAGAACAAGAACAAAATAAAACTTTAATTAAAGAGGAGTTTAAAAAGGTAGCTACAGAATTTAAGAATTTAGTAGATCAAGACAAATTAAATAAACTAATTCAAGAAATTAGAGATATTGAAGAAGAATTAAGATCACTTCGTTTTGATCCGAGAAAAAACTCTGAAGAAATCAAAGAAAATCAGGATAGATTAAAAGAAATTCTTTTAGAATTACAACCAATACGTCAAAAACAATTAGAATATATTCAAAAACAAAATGAATTCTATTCAAAAAATTGATACTATTTTTTAACTAATTTAAATGAATTTGAATTTCAAACAATAGAATATGTTTATGATGGTTTGCAAAATGGAAAAACAGCAAGTTCAGAATATAAAAATATAATTGATGAAAAAGCACCATATAAAAACTTTGAATTTAAAGATTCATTTTTAGAATCAATGCAACAAGGTGATGAGAGTAAAGAATTTAGAGGCGGAGTTATTTATTATATTCGTAAAGATAAATTAATATTTAGAATTATCATAAGTCAAACAGATACAGAAAACCCATTGATTTCAATAAAAGCAATAAATTGATATTTCGGTAATTCTAAAGCAAATGTTTTATCATTACAAGTTATTTCTTCTGTAATACATGCACTGTTTATTCATCAATGACCAAACTCAAATAATGAATTCGAAAATATAATGGTCAAAAAACAAAAATATGGTGAACCAGCATTTGTTTTTGGTTATTATAAAGGAGAATAATGAAAAATAAATTAATTAAATTAATAGCAACTTTTTCACTTTTCTCATTTTTAATTCCTCTTTCAATATCTTGTACACAAAAAACAAAAAACGAAATTAAATATAGTAAAACTATAGAAGTAAATGCTAATGAAGAAAAATGAAACTCTTTTGTAAATCAAAAACATATTCAATACATATTAAATAAGTTATATAGCAATGAACAAGAAATTAATGATTATATTAATTCACAAAAAGAAATTAATGTTAATGAGTATTTAAAAAATTTAAAGACATGATTTAGATATGCAAATAATATTATTAGACCTCATGATAGAGGAAGATTTGATTTTCAAACATTTAAAACATTAAGAAATTTTACAACCCAAAAAGGTGATGAGGCAATCTCGAAATTATTAACCGAAAATTGACTATTTTATTTATTTAATATAGATAAATTCAAGTTTATACAATATCCAGACATACAAACTGATGAATTTGCAATTCAAGACAACCAAGATGAAGTAGAATCAAAGCAAAAAATCTTTAGTGACTTTTATTCACCTGAATCAAATTTGATTCTAGATTATGTTATTCAAGAAAGGGTTAATAAAGAAGTTGATGAAGATGAAGAAAATTATAAAAAAATAGAAGAAAGAATTTACTTTTTAACAAATGAAGGTTATATCTTTAGATTAGATTTAGAAGTAAAAATAAATAAAGATAAAAAAACTATAATAAAAAATGAAGTCTTTCAATACATAAATACTTATCCAAAATTATTAATATCAGAAAACAAACTAAATAATTTTAGTTTAAATGAATATATTCGTTCTACTCAAGATTGACCAAGCGCAAATTTAACTTACTCTGGTGCAACAAAATCTAATTTTGATGAATTAAACGGTGGAAGAAATATTAGATATACATTAATAGATGCTAATAATTAAAAGTGGTTATCCACTTTTTTTGTTTATTTTTAGTAAGTCACACAGCTTTTTTTATTATAATTGCGGAGGAATAATGCAAAACAAAAAAGATATTATAAGTAGTGCAATAAATCAAATAGAAAAAAAATTTGGTAAAGAATCAGTTATGTTATTAGGAGAAGTGCCGGATTTAGCAATAGAAACATTTCGTTCAGGTAGTCATACATTGGATAAGTTACTTGGTGGTGGTTATCCTAAAGGAAGAATTATAGAAATTTACGGACCTGAAAGTTGTGGTAAAACAACACTATCTTTACATGCAATTGCTGAAGTACAAAAAAACGGAGGTGTAGCAGCATTCATAGATGCTGAACACTCAATAGACCCTTTATTTGCTTCTAAAATAGGGGTTGATATCAATAATTTAATCTTATCTCAGCCCGATAGTGGTGAACAAGCTCTAGAAATAGTGGATATATTAGCAAAGACTGGTTCATTAGATTTAATTGTTGTAGATAGTGTAGCAGCACTGGTTCCTGAAGCAGAATTAAATGGGGAGATGACAGATCAACAAATAGGTGCTCAAGCACGTTTGATGTCAAAGGCTTTAAGAAAAATAACAGGAAACTTGAATAAAAATAAAACTACAATTATTTTTATTAATCAAATTAGAGAAAAAGTTGGAGTAATCTTTGGTAATCCAGAAACAACCCCGGGAGGAAGGGCGCTGAAATTTTATTCAAGTATAAGAATAGAAGTAAGAAAAGGTCAACAAATAGTTGAAGACAAAGAAATAATAGGATCAGAAGTTAAATTTAAAGTAGTTAAAAACAAAATTTCAACTCCTTACAAAACGGGAACAAGTGAATTTTATTTTAATAAGGGATTAGATAAACTTGGTGAAATAATAGATTTAGCAACAGAAAAAGAGATTCTTGATAAACGCGGTGCATGATATAGCTATAATGGTGAGAACATAGCACAAGGAAAAACTAAACTAAGAGAATATTTATTAACAAACCAAGAAATTTATAATAAAATTTATGAACAAGTAATGGAAAAATAGCTTTTGCTATTTTTTTATATTATAATAATCATAATTAAGGAAATATTATGGAATTAAAAATCTTATTTATAGGTGATATTTTTGGTTTACCAGGAATAGTTACTATAGAAAAACATCTCCAACGAATTGTAAAAAAACATAATATAGATTTTGTAATAGCGCAAGGAGAGAATATAACAGGTCGAAAAGGTCTTAACGAACTAGATTATATTAGATTAACAAAAGCAGGTATAAATTGTTTTACAATGGGTAATCACGTTTGAGCAAATGAGGATATTTATAATTTTATTCATAATTCAAATGTAATCAGACCGCTTAATATAATGAGTATTTATCCAGGTGTAGGTTCAAAGATATTTGAAATAAAGAATTTTAGACTCAGAGTAAGTAGTTTATTAGGTCAAACTTTTAATGAATTACTTGAACCTTGAAAACAAACAACGGCCGGTTCATTTATTGATGCATTTGATGAAATTAATGAAAATAAAAATCATGATTTTCACTTAATTGATTTCCATGCAGAAACAACAAGTGAAAAATATGCTTTTGCTTTGTATGTAGATGGCCAAGTAGATGCTTTTTGTGGAACACATACCCATGTTCAAACAAACGATGCTCATATATTACCTAACGGAACTGCTTATATTACTGATGTTGGTATGACCGGACCAATAGATTCTGCAATAGGTGTAGAAACATCAGTTATAATAAATAGATTAATAAATCCAAATAAAAAAACAAAATTCTATATCAGCAATAACAATACCCAACTTAATGCTGTTGTCATAACACTAACAAAAAATGGATTGGAAAACAAAAGACATAAGATAGAAAAGATAAACTTAACAAATTTAGAAATTTATAAATAATTTAAAAAAATATTTTGAAAAAAATTTTTAGTGTTATAATATTCAAGCAAACAAAAAAAGTTCTTTGAAAACTAGATATATACAAAAACATGACAGT
>NZ_JNKA01000002.1 GCF_000701865.1 Mycoplasmopsis felis ATCC 23391
ATTCTATTTACTTATTAATACACAAGTGGGAAACACATGAAATAAATAAATTTTATTCTGCATTAGAAACACAAATCTGTTTTTCGTTTTTAATTAAATTTTGATGAAAATCTATATAAATATTTTTGTTTTTCTCTAAAATTTTATTGCTTATTTTAAAAAGGAAACCATTTTTAAATGGATATGATTTATTTTTATCAGGGTTAGAATGAATATCACATATGTGTTCTATATCTTGATGAAATTCGAAATAAAGATCCTCATTATCTAATCTTTTAAATATTTTGTGAGTGACTATATGGTTAGTACCAAATTTATATTTTTTTTCTATATCCTTGAAATATGAATTAGAGTAATAAAAATATTTGTTGTTTTTAAAATCAAGTTTTGTTATATTTAATTCATCAAAATAAATTGATACATTCTCTTTGGTAACTTCATTAAATATAATATTTTCTTGGTTTTGCTCTTTGTCTATATTTACTAAATCTATTTCATTATTTTCTAATTCTTTTAATTCATTCTTTAAGAAATTAGAATAATTTTCTGGTTTCTTAACAAAAAATGCATCAGTAAAGTTTAATAAATAGTCAAATTTTCAAAAATGATATTTAAGTATTTCTATAGACTTTTCTGAACTCAGATAGGCAAATCCTTGTTTTTTATCTAAATAATCTATTTCAAAATTTTTTTTGATAAATTCAAAAGTTTCTCATTTATTTATATGTTTATTACCTTGTCTATCTCGATACTCTTTATCAAATGTAATATAAATATATTTTTTTAACTCATTATCTGAGGATTTTATTGTATGTGTGTCTCTATTTCCTGAATACCTAATGTTAGTGCTAAGTATTTTCTTATTTAAATAAGTTGGAAAATTTTCTTTTAATTTATTAGTTAATTCCTCATCTATACCAATCAATAAAGGATTTATGGAAAAATATTCAGTTACTGCTTCGTTGTTTTGTGAAACTTCTTCTTCATATTTTTTGTTAAAACCACAAGAAATTGATATTGGTAATATACTTGTTGAAATAGGAATTAATGAATATTTAATTCAAGTTAATAATTTCATAATTCTCCTCTCAATGAAAAATGTTATGGATGTCTTTTGAAACTAATGATGAAATAGATAATGCATTATTTAAATAATTTTCTAAGTCTATATTTGAACTAGAATTTGTTTCGTTTAATTCAATAACTAATCTATAATTCACATTCTTTTGTGGTATAAATTTTATAATCTCAAGATTTGTATTTGTTACAATTGATCTTTCTACAGTAACTCATTCATTATTTTCTTCATACTGTAAGTATAAGTCAAAATCATCTATATTATTGTATACATAGGAGTTAGTATTAAAACCATTTTTTCTTGATCAGAATAATGAAAATACAATTGGTGAATGATATGACTTTGAGAAACTAAATTTTTTAGATGCATAACTGAGATTCACTCTTGTTTCTCACCTATTTGGTTCTGTTTCATATTCTCAAACATCATTATGAAAATCTTTACTGTTAATTGTTAGTATTGTATTTTTTGCAGCATCGACCATTTTTTCGTAATTAAAAATTCCTACACCAGTATCACTTTTATATAATGGTTTATTTAAATCATCTTTTTTATATTTTTCCTTATCTATTTCTCCTGATAAAGATAATAATGATATTAATTCATAAAATTTTAGTTCTCTAGTTTGATTAGATAAAAATAATGCTATAGAACCTGAAATAATTGGTGCAGCAAAACTAGTACCACTAACTGAATATGAAGCATACCCATTTTTAGATTTATCTAACTTTAATCATTTGTTATGTCATTTTTCATCAGGATAAACAAAGTTTTCACCAGGCGCTAAAATTAAAGGCTTTGGTAAATTTTCATAAGAATAACTTGAATTTGTTTTATATGATGAAAAATTACTTGGTTTTAAATATGAATTTTTAGAATCATTTAATGATCCAACAATAATACTATTATAAGACATTCCTATTGATGTAATTTCATTTACATAATGTTCTTTTGGGAGGTTATTTCCATTTCCTGCTGCAACAACATTAATAATATTACCTTTTAAAGATAGATTATCTAAAGTACTTGAGTAAAATGAATATTTATATTCATCTAATTTAGGAAATAAATCTATTTCCTTTTTATTTTTGGGTGTCTTTAAAAAAGAATAACTATGATTAATAATTTTAACTCCTTTTCTTACCAATCATGAAAGTCTTTCTAACCATGATTGTATAAAGTTATGATCTTCTGTTGATGCTGAGAATATTTTTGAATTCTCATAAACTCCGTATTTTCCGCCTATAATAGATGCTACCATATTTGCATGTCTAGAAGTTTTTCCTACATCTTTGTAATAAATTTCTCGCAACGGGAAAACTTCATCACTGTCTTCTATGACTCCCTCTACTTCTAAAACACCAACATTAATAATTTTTGAAGTGTCTAAAAATCTTTTTTTATATTTATATTCTGCAAACACATTTGAAGTCGCATACTTCTCTTCATAATTATTTCTTGTATTAGAAGAGTCTAAAATTTTATGTTTTTGAATTTCACTTTTTGGTGTACCAGGTACATAAAGAATATCATCTAATGTGGGTTCTATGCGACGGCTATTATTTACTAATGTATTTTTATAATCTAGAAAATCAATTTTTTTAATAATTGAATTATATTTATTTAAGTAATTAATAATAGTGTTTAAATTATTATTTTTAATTTGTAAATGAATTATATTATTATATGGTACTGTAGTTTCTTTTAAAATAAGTGATGAAAAATCAATATTTCTTTCTTTGATTTTTTGAAATTCCTTTATAACTAAATTTTCATCAAAATTTGTTATTTTTTCTTTAAATTCAATAATAATTTCATCTCTTAGTTGTTTGACTTCTTGTGAGTTTATATAATTAACTTCTAATGTATTTGTTTCAGTTAATGAGGCCGAAATTGTTGCGATAGGGATCATTGCACTCAAAAAAGTTAATAATATTTTTTTAATTCTTTTCATAATTTCTCCAATTTATATTTTGCTTATATTTAAATTATATAAAAAATTATTTCTGTGTTCTTATTTTATAAGAAAAATCTTATGAAAATACAAAGAAATATGAAAATATTATAGAAAATAAACTATTTATATAAATTTAAATAAATTTACTAAGAAACTATAGTACTAGTAAATACTCTTTATATTTATAGACAAGCAGATAATTTATCTTAAGTTTGATAACAAGTCTATAACAACAATCTATTTTCTTTTTAAGAATATATTGTTGATATATCCAATAACTAATATTCGGTAATAAATATGATAGCGTAGAAGTAAGGGAGCAAAAAACTACAAGCTAAGTTCTTGTAGTTTTTTTTGATTTTTAAAAGTGTTGTAAAAAAACTTCTTGCGAAGTTTTCAGCCAAATAGTCCTTTCAATCACGGACGAAATTATTATACATTATTTCGTCCGTGATTGAAAAAAAATTAGGAGAAATAATGAGTAAATTAAGTGAATTGAAATTGAAGGAAGAAGAATTTGAAAATTTAAATTTAAATTTGAAAAATGTTTTTGAGAAGTCTGAGAGGTTGTTAAGTTTGAAGATTGATCAAATAAACGAGATTAAAAAAAGACATAAAAGAAAAATTGATGATTTGTTTGCTTTAGAATGAATTGATGATGAAGAAATTAATGAAGATAGTTTTTGCTTTAGAAAGCAAATTGCTTTTGATAATGGAAATTTAATTCATGGTGATTGAAATTTTAAGAAAGTAAGAGATTATCTTTTTGATCGTAGTTTTAAATTAACTGTTTCTGATAGTTTTGTTAAAGAATTTAATAATGAAGATTTTAGAATTTTTATTTTGATTAAACGTATTTTTCTTTTGCATAAAAAATCTCATAATATAAATATTTTAAATTAAATATTTGCTATTAAGAGAATTTACACAAAATTAACTACACTTCCTTATTCGTCTTTTTATCTTAATTAACTCAGAAACTTAGGATTTTTTAACTGATTTATTCATATTTCACTCCTCTTATATATTTTTATATTATTCTTTTTTAATAATTAAACAAGTAAATTAATAAATTAAAGTAATATTTTAAGAATTTTTTGTATATGTTTCCATTTTTATTTAAAATCTTAAATTAAAAAACTTATACAAGTTTAATGATTGTATAAGTTTTTTAATTTAAGATTTTATTATAATTCAACTACTTTTCCACCATTTTTTTCTACAGATTCAATTGCTGATTGTGAAGCTTTGTTAACTGTAATAGTTAGTTTTTTAGTTAAAGTTCCATTACCTAATAATTTAACGGGAAGATTTCTTTTGATTAAACCTTTTTCAAATAAAGATTCAATTGTTACTTCTTCATTATTTTTGTAATTTAATTCTAATTGACTTAAATTAACAATTTGATATTCGATATGATTTACATTATTAAATCCACGTTTTCCAATACGACGGAATCAAGGAGTTTGACCACCTTCAAAACCTAATCTGTGACCTTTACGTTTGTTTTGTCCTGATTGTCCTTTTCCGGCTTGTTTACCTTTTCCAGCAGCATGCCCACGACCTTTACGGTGTTTTTCTGGTCTTGAACCTTCTGTAAATTTTAATGTATGTAATTTAATTGCCATATTATTTTAAATCCTTTACATCTTTATCTCTAATTTCAGCAATTTGCTCTGGAGTTCTTAATTGTTTTAAAGCTTCTACTGTGGCTTTAACAATATTTGTTTTTGAACGTGAACCATATGTTTTAGTAACAATATCAGTATAACCTGCTAATTCAGTAACAGCACGAACTGTACCTGAAGCAATAAGTCCTTTTCCTTTTGGTGCTGGTTTTAACATAACTTTTGATGCTAAGAATTTAGCATCTACTTGATGAAATATTGTTCCGCTTTTTGGATCTAATGGTACTGAGATTAAGTTATTTTTTGCATCTTTAATAGCTTTTTTAATAGCATCAGGTACTTCGTTTGCTTTTCCATGACCATATCCAACACTACCTTTTTTATTTCCGATAACTACGAAAGCAGAAAAACTAAATCTTCTTCCACCTTTAACAACTTTAGTTACACGTGCTATATCAATAACTTTTTCTGTATATTCTGAAACTTCTCTTGGACGACGTTCTACAGATTTATTTGTTCTTCTTGGACGACGTTCTTGTTTTTGTGAATTTGATTGCTCTGAATTTTCAGTTAATTGTTTTCTTGGTCTTAAAGTTCTTTTTGCTGTTAATTCTTTTGTTCCATTTGTTTCTTTAACTGGTATTACTTTTTCATTTGATGACATATTAGAATTTAACCCCTTTAGATCTTACAGCTTCTGCAAAAGCTTTAACACGACCATGGTATAAATAACCACCACGATCAAAAACGACTTCTTTTATATTTAATTTAACAATCTTTTCACCCATTAGTTCACCTAGTTTGCTTGCTGCTGCAATATTTCCACTGTATTCAGAATTTTTTAATGTTGAAACGCTAGCTAAAGTAATTCTTGCTTGATCATCTATTAATTGTGCATATAAGTTTTGGTGAGATTTAAAAACATTTAAACGTGGTTTAGCTGCTGTTCCATTAATATGGTAACGTGAACGATTATGTTTAATTTTTCTTGCTTTATTTCTTGATAAATTTGCCATAATTATTTTCTCAGCTTATTATTTAGAAGCTGTTTTCCCTTCTTTTCTTCTGATTTTTTCACCTTTATATGAAATACCTTTTCCTGAATATACACTTGGTGTTCTAACTGCACGAATTACTGATGCAAAATGACCTACACTTTGCTTGTCCATACCTGAAACTGAGACTTCAACTAATTTATTAACTGTTACTTTTAAATCTGATGGAATTTCTAATTTATGAGTGTGACTGTATCCAGCAAATATTTCTAAGATTGAACCATTTAATACTGCTTTATATCCAACACCCTTGATTTCTAAATCTTTTTTAAACCCTTTTGAAACACCAATTAACATATTTGAAATATGAGCATTAGTTGTTCCATGTAATTGTTTAGTGTGCTTTTCTTCATTTGCACGAGTAGTTGTAATTTGATTATTTTCTACATTTATTGAAATTAATGAACTAAATTCTCTTGATAAAGTTCCTAATGGACCTGTTATAGAAACTTTTGAACCTTCTACTGCTACTTTAGTACCAGCAGGAATAGTTAAAATACGATTTCCTACACGAGACATAAACTATACCTATCAAATGTAAGCGATGATTTCCCCACCTACATTTTCCTTTCTAGCTTCTTTACCTGTTATTAATCCTTTTGATGTAGAAATGATAACTGTTCCATAACCTGAGATTATAGAAGGAATTTCTTCTGATTTAACATAAACACGTAAACCAGGTTTAGAAACTCTTTTAATTCCAACAATAGCTGGTTGATTTTTTTTGTATTTTAATGTAACTACTAATTTTTTTTCTGTACCTTGACCTTCAACTGAATATGAAGCAATATATCCTTCATTTTCAATTAGCTTAATAATAGCTTCTTTTTTAACTGAATATGGGATTGAAACTGTTTTATGTTTTCTTGCATTAGCGTTTTTTATACGAACAACTAAATCTGAAATAGGATCTGTTATAAACATTATTATCAACTCGCTTTCTTCATACCTGGTATTTTACCTTCATGAGCAAGGTTTCTAAAACAGATACGACATATTTTATATTTTCTTAAAACAGCATGAGGACGTCCACACAATTCACAGCGTGTATAAGCACGTGTTGAGAATTTTGGATGACGTTTTGATTTAACTATTAAAGCTTTTCTCGCCATTATTTAGCTCCTTTTTTTTCAAATGGTACACCTAGTAATTCTAATAATGATTTTGCTTCTTTATCAGTTTTTGCTGTAGTTACAATTAATACATCCAATCCTTTAATACGACGGATTTTATCGAACTCGATTTCTGGGAAAATAATTTCTTCTTTAATTCCTAAAGCGAAATTTCCTCTTCCATCAAAAGCTTTAGGATTGGCACCACGGAAATCACGAATACGTGGCATTGCAACATTTATTAATTTTTCTAAAAAATCTCACATTCTGTCTCTACGTAGTGTTACTTTTCCACCCATAGGCATACCTTCACGTAATTTTCACGAAGCATTTGATTTTTTAGCTTTAGTTTGAAATGGTTTTTGACCTGAAATAATTGTTAATTCATTTAAGACTTCTTCAATGGCTTTAGAGTTCGAAACTTCTTTACCAGCGGTCATATTTAAAACAACTTTTTCTATTCTAGGAACTTGCATTAAAGATGAGTAATTAAATTTTTCTTTTAAAGCAGGAACTGCTTTTTGTAAATAAACTTGTTTTAACATAATTAATTAATTTCCTTATTTGTTTTTTTGATTACTCTAACTTTTTTTCCATCTTTGTTAATTCTATATCCTAGTTTTGAAATTTGATTAGGAGTTGATTTTCCTGCTTTTTTAACTAAGTAAGCAACGTTTGATACATGAATTGGAGCAGGTTTTTCTGTTATTGAACCATCTTGGTTTTGTTGTGTAGGTTTATTGTGTTTTGTTACTATATTAATATCTTTAACTATAACTCTTTGTGAATCATGCAATACTTTTTCAATTGTTCCTATTTTTCCTTTTTCTCTTCCTGCTATAACAAGAACTTGATCGTTTTTCTTAAATTTAATTTTTGACATAATTTAAATTAATCTCCTTCTTTTTATAATACTTCAGGTGCAAGAGAAACAATTTTAGGGAATTTTTCACGTAATTCACGAGCTACTGGACCAAACACACGTGTTCCACGTGGTGTTAAGTCTTCTTTTAAAATAACAACAGCATTATCATCAAAACGAATGTATGAACCGTTTGAACGGTGAATACCATATTTTGAACGAACTACAACAGCTTTAACTACTTGACCTTCTTTAACAGCACCGTTTGGAATTGCTTTTTTAACTGAACATACAATAATATCACCTATTTTGGCAACTTTTTTCTTTGAACCACCTAATATACGAATTACACCAATTTCTTTTGCACCTGAATTGTCAGCAACAGCTGCTCTTGATAATTCTAAAATCATACTATTTATTTCCTTCAGTTGCTTTTTCTTTGATTGATACTAATCTAAAATGTTTAGTTTTTGATAGTGGTCTAGTTTCCATGATTGTTACAATATCATTTAAAGTTGCTATTTCTTTTTCATCGTGAACTGCAAATCTTTTTGTTGATTTATAACGTTTAGAATATAATGGGTGTTTTTTGTATGTGTCTACTGCTACAATAATTGTTTTTGCAGTTTTACCAGCCGAAACAACTGTACCAACAAGTGTTTTTCTTGTGTTTCTTTCCATAATTATTTAGCTCCCTTTAATGAATTTAGCGCAGTTAAAATTTTAGCAATATCAGTTCTTAAAACTTTAATTTTGTGAGTTTCTTTTAAATCACCAGTTACATTTCTGTATCTCAAAGTAAATAATTCCGCTTTAAGTTCAATCACTAATTTTTCCAATTCTTCTTTTGGTTTATTTAATAAATCTTTATAAAGCATTATTTTTGTACTCCTTCATCTTTTTTAACTATTTTTCATTTTACTGGTAATTTGTGTCCTGCTAAACGTAAAGCATCACGTGCTATATCTTCTGAAACTCCACTAACTTCAAACATCATTGTGTTTACTTTAACAGCTGTATATCATAATTCTGGTGCTCCTTTACCAGAACCCATACGAACTCCTATTGGTTTAGAAGTTTTTGAAAAGTGAGGAAAAATTCTAATAATAACTTGTCCTTCACGTCCCATTCTTCTTGTTGCTGCAATACGTGCTGATTCAATTTGACGAGCAGTTACTCAAGCTGAAGTAACAGCTTGTAATCCATATTCTCCGAATGATACAGTATTACCTTTTGTTGCTTTACGCTTGTCATGTTTAACTAAGAAAGGTTTTCTATATTTAGTTCTTTTTGGTTGTAGCATTTTGTTTATCTCCTTCCAAAATTTCACCTAATGAAACTCAAACCTTAACTCCTATTGCTCCATAAGTTGTTCTAGCTGTTGCTGTAGCATAATCAACATTTTGTCTTAATGTGTGTAATCTCATTTCACCTTCTGAATAACCTTCTGAACGAGCCATATCTACACCATTTAAACGACCACTAACCATTGTTTTAATACCTTTAGCACCTGATTTCATTGCCAATCTCATAGCAATTTTTTGTGCTTGACGAAAACTTTCACGGTTTTCTAATTTTGTTGCAATCATTTCTGCAAGTAATCTTGCATTAAGATCAGGTTTTTTTAATTCTATTACTTGAATTCTTAATTCTAATTTTTTGTTTTTTATAAATTTTTGAACTTTTGTTGTAAGTTCTTGTATATTTTTACCTTCTTGTCCTAATATAGCAGCTGGTTTTGCTGTATGAACTAAAACAGTAACTTTGTTATTTTGGTTTCTTTTTACTTGTACTTGTCCTATTTGGTATTGACGAACTAACTTATCAAAGAATTTATAGATTTTTGCATCTTCTACTAAATAACTTCCAAATTGATCTTTATCAGCAAATCAAATAGTATTGTGTGCTTTTGTAATTCCATAACGGAATCCATTTGGATTAACCTTTTGTCCCATTAGTTTCTCTCCTCTAGAATAATTGAAAAGTTAGATGTACGTTTTAAGATAGAATAAGCTCTACCTTGACTTCTTGGTTGGAATCTTTTTAGTGTTGGTCCTTCATTAACATAAACTTCTTTTACAAATAATTTAGATGCATTCATACCGTGGTTATTTGTTGCATTTGCAATTGCTGAATTTAATAATTTTACAAATATTGGAGCAGATTTTTTAGAAGTATTTTTAAGTATAGCTAATGCGATGTTAACGTCTTTACCTCTGAATAAGTTAGCAACTAATTTTGCTTTTGAACTACTTACTCTTTGTAATTTAACATGTGCTTTTGCTTGTTGTGACATTATTTTTTCTTACCTTTATCTGCACCATGACCTGAGAAGGTTCTTGTAGGAGAAAATTCTCCTAATTTATGACCTACCATATCATCTGTTACATATACTTCTATAAATTGCTTACCATTGTGAACTGCAAATGTTAAACCTACGAAACTTGGGAAAATTGTTGACCTTCTAGATCATGTTTTAATAGGTTTTTTAGGTGCTTTACCTTCGATAATTGCATCTACTTTTTTTAATAAATGTTCATCTGCAAATGGTCCTTTTTTCAAACTACGAGCCATTATTTAGAATCCTTTCTTCTTCTTAAAATAAGTTTATTTGAAGATTTTTTAGTTTTTCTTGTTTTAACACCAAGAGCTTTTTTACCTCATGGAGTAAGAGGAGCTTTTCTACCAACTGGTTGTTTTCCTTCCCCTCCACCATGTGGGTGATCTACTGGGTTCATTACAGAACCACGAACTGTAGGTCTAATACCTTTATGTCTATTGATTCCAGCTTTTCCAACATTAACAAGTAAATGTTCTTCGTTTCCAACAACACCGATTGTAGCACGACATTTAGCTAATATACGACGTGTTTCACCTGATTTTAATTTTAAAACAACATATTTACCATCATCATCTTTACCCAAGATTTGAGCAGAAGTTCCTGCACTACGTGCTATGATTCCTCCACCACCTGGTTGCATTTCTATATTGTGAACAAATGTTCCCTCTGGAATATTAGATAAAGGTAAGGCATTACCCACAATAATATCTGCACTAGGTCCAGAAACAATTTTTTGTCCCAATACTATTCCTTTAGGTGCTAAAATATATTTTTTTTCTCCATCTGCATAAACAACTAAACTAATGTTTGCTGATCTATTTGGATCATATTCAATTGTTTTTACAGTAGCTGGAATATTATCTTTATTACGTTTAAAGTCTACTAGTCTGTAAAATCTTTTTACACGTCCTCCGTGATGTCTTACAGTAATCTTTCCTTGATTATTACGCCCTGCATGATTTTTTAAATTTACTAATAATGATTTTTCGGGAGCGTGACCTGAAAGATTTTGTTTGAAATCAAGAGAAGACATATTTCTTCTACCGTTAGTAGTTGGCTTATAATATTTCATTGCCATATGTTTTTCTCCTTAGCTTAAAAATATTTATTTCTTTTAAGCAATTTACTTTATTTAAAATTCTTATTAATACTTAATGAATATAACTATTGCATTCATTATTTTTAAATTAAATTAAATTATTCTCCACCAACTTTACGTTTAGTACTTGTTTTTTTAACAGTTGATGTAGTTTTTGTTGCAACTGATTTTTTAGATGCTAGTTTTTTTGCAACTTTAGATTCAATTTCTTTAGATTTTTGAGTTTTTGCTAATTTTACTTCTTTTTCTTTTTGTTCTAATTCTGCTTCTTTCATTTGTGCTTTTTCTTCAGCAGGAAGGTAATTAATTTTTTGACCTTCTTTTAAGGTTACCATTGCTTTTTTATAACGATTTTGGAATCCATGGAAACGTCCTACACTTTTTGGTTTTTTACCTACTTTAATAGTGTTTACATCTTTAACTTTGACATTAAAAATAGTTTCTATTGCTTCTTTAATTTGAAATTTATTAGCAGCATAATCAACTTTAAAAACATATACTTGATTTTTCATTCTCAAAATATCTGTTTTTTCAGTTAAAATTGGTGATTTAATTACTTTTGTTAATTCCATAATTATTTTGCTCTACTTTCTAATAATTTTAAACTTTCGTTAGAAATAATCATTACATCAGCACCAATTAATTCTTCAACCATTAATGAATTAGCTTTTGAAGTAGAAACATTTGGTAGGTTTTTAGAAGACTTAAATACTACTGTATTTTCTGTTACAACTAAAATACGTTTTAAATGATTTACTTTTAATTCAACTAACTTGTTTAATAAATCTTTAGTTTTAATGTTTTTTAACTCTAAATCATTAACAATAACTGCATTATCTTTAGCTAATAATGTTAAAGCAGATATAAAAGCAGCTTGTTTTACTTTTTTATTTACTTTTAATGAATAGTTCTTGTTTGCTTGAGGACCGAATGCTCTACCACCACCCACTCAAATTGGTGAACGTGTTGAACTATGACGAGCTCTACCTGTTCCTTTTTGTCTTCATGGTTTTTTACCACTTCCACTTACTTCAGCGCGGTTTTTAACTTGGTGTGTACCTTGTCTTCTTGAAGCTCTTTCAGAAAGAATAGAATCAAAGATTGCTTGCTCATATATTTTTTCTGAAGCAAATAATTTTTTAGGCAAATCTGCTTTGAAAACTTCTTTTTGAACTTTTTCTTTTTTCACTGTTACTTTAACTGATTTTGGTTGTTCTTTTTTAGTAGTTGTTATTTTAGTTGTAGCTGCTTTAGTTGTTTTTGCAGGAGTTTTCTTAGTAGCTGTTGTTTTAGTTGTAGCTGCTTTAGTTGTTTTTGCAGCTGTTGTAATTTTTTTAACTTTTGTTTCAGCCATAATTATTTATCTCCTTCTTTTGCTTCTGCTTCTTGGATTAAAGCTTTTAATTCAGTTGAGTTCATTCCAACTGTAACTTCAATATTATATTTTTTAGCATGTTCAATTAATTCATTCATTAATCTAACTTCTTCAATATCAACTAATTTAACTTCTTTGTGGTCTGGTAAACCTTTAACGGCTTTCTTAACAACTACAAATGATTTTTTTGGTCCGGGAATTGAACCTTTTATTAGAAGTAAATTATTAACTAAATCTACTTTAACTACTTCTAAATTTTGAACAGTTGTTTTCACATGACCTAAATGCCCTGGCATTGTCATTCCTTTGAAAACTCTGTTACCTGAAATATCTCCAAGTGAACCAGTTTGTCTAATAGGTTGAGAACCTCCACCTCCACCATGTGATTTAGGTCCAATGGTTTGGTTGTGTCTTTTAATGGTTCCTGCAAATCCTTTACCTTTAGATGTTCCTGTAACATCTACAAGTTCTCCTGATTTAAATATATCAGCAGTTATAATTTGTCCAAGTTCATAACCTAACATATTACGAACTTCTTTTACGAAGCGCTTAGGTGTTGTATTTGCTTTTTTAAAATGACCAGTTTCAGGTTTATTTGCTCTATTTGTTTTTTTGTCAAAAACAGCAAGTTGAG
Organism: Mycoplasmopsis felis ATCC 23391; assembly: GCF_000701865.1. Lineage (GTDB taxonomy): Bacteria > Bacillota_I > Bacilli_A > Mycoplasmatales > Metamycoplasmataceae > Mycoplasmopsis > Mycoplasmopsis felis. The sequence goes on from NZ_JNKA01000002.1 coordinate 13,142, forward strand.
TAGCTACATAACCATTTTTATCATTTGTTAAAACTTTTGATACAACATTTGGTTGAACTTCTATTACTGTAACTGGCATAATAGCACCTGTTTCAGTAAATATTTGAGTCATACCAACTTTACGTCCTAAGATTCCTTTCATATTATCTCCTTAAAAATTAAATATAATTATTTTACTTTTACTTGAATTGCAACACCTACTGGTAATTCAAGTCTATTAATTTTGTCTGTTAATTGAGCAGATGCACTGTTAATAACAACTAATCTTTGGTGTGTTCTGCTTTCAAATTGTTCACGACTTGTTTTGTTAACGTGAACTGATCTTAAAATTGTTACTTCATCTCTTTTTGTTGGAAGAGGAATAGGTCCACTAACTTTAGCTTTTTCTTCTTTAGCTGCTAAAAAGATTTTTTTTGCTGCTAAATCTACTAAAGAATGGTCAAAACCTTTTACTTTAATATTTAATTTACTCATTATTGTTGTCTCCTTTGTTCTTTTTGTTGAACATAACTCCCTATAAAAACCTAATTATATTGACAACTTATTTATAATTAGCAACCTTATAGTTCATAGTTATAGTTGCTTTTAAATTATATAGTAAAAATAAAATACAGAAAACGAAAATTCTGTATTTTATTTTTAACAACTAATTCCGGTGTATCAACTTACGAAATCCTATCATCTATTCAGCTAGATAGAACTTCCTCAGGAACATATTCATATGCTTTTTCTAGTATTTGATCACCTGATAATAACATCATAGTTGGAGCCTTTAAAACTTTTCATTTAGTTAATGGATTTCTAAATAACTTTGCTTCCTCTGCATCAACTTGTATAAATTCTATTTTTTGATTTTCATATTTCTTTGCTATGTTATTAAATGTTGGTAACATCATTTTGCAATCACCACATCATTCAGTAGTAAAAATTAAAAAAGTTAATTGTGTTTTTTGTTTTTTATTTATGTGTTCTTCTGCATCTTTTCATAACATCTGATTAAACATATATACCTCTTATATTTATTATTATTTAAACATTTCATCTAGTATTTCTATATTATCTCTTTGTTCTCTGTTTTCTTGTGAATTAAAAGTTTCTTCTTGATTTAAATTAATTTGATGTTCTTCATTAGTAGTATTATATGAATTTATATATGAATTTATGAAACTCAAAATGACTTCATCTTTTATTTTATTAAGAATTAATTTGTTTAATTTTAAAAATGGTAATTCCAAATAATTAACTTTAAAGTAATTGCAACTATGAATTAAAAATTTTAAATAAGTATCAAGATCATCTGTTAAGATAATTTTCAATGAATTAAATTTATTTTTTATTAAGGATTCAAAATCATATATATTCATTTTTTTTATTTTATATTTAATCTTAAAATTAGTTATTTTTAAAATAATTATTATTATTAAGATTATAGAAATTAACAATGGAAATAAAATTGTTAACATACTCAATACATTATAAAGAAAATCAATAATAAAACCAGTTGTTAAAAAAACATTTAAATGATTTGTTTCAATTTTCTTGATATCAATAAAATTATTTCATCAACCTTTAGTAAATAAATTGTATAAATAATTATTTCAATCATATTCAAAGAAGTTCCTTTTTTGAATGAAATAAAAAACAATATACAATCAAATACTCAAAATAATTGATATTTTAATTAACATTTTATTCAATTCTCTTTCAAAATCTCATCACCTAAGTTTTATTAATCTCGAACCAAAAGAATAACATTTATTAATAAATAATTTATTAACTAATTGAAAAACTAAAAAAATACCAAACATTAAAAAGAATATGTATATAGAATTACCAAATATCAAACCATATGTATAAATATAAATATAATTCATTCATTGTGGTAACAAATTAATTAAAAATAAGATATTAAATATTAAACTAACTAAATAAATAAATCAACTAGAAATCAATAATGATAAATTAGTATTAATTGTTATAGTTTCATTATTTACTGGTTCGTTTTCGATAAATTTTATATTTAATTTATTTAGAAGTTGTCTTTGTTTCATTTTATACCATAGTCAATGTAAATGCAACCATTGGATCTTTATCAGTTAGTTTAAAAATTTTTTTTCTTATGGTTTTACGCACTTTTTCATTCATTTCACGCATTGTATTAAATTCATTAGAATCAATTATATTAATCAACGAATCTTTTATAAGTTTATTTATTTGTTCTTGTTCATTTTGGTCAATAACACCAATATAATTAATATGTAATTGCCCTACTATTTGTTTGGTTTTAGGACTATATAGTGAATTAATTATAACTACTCCGTCTCTACCTAGAACTTCACGTTCAGCTAGTACTTCAGTAGAAATATCACCCACACCAAATCCGTCAATAATAGTATCTCCAACTTCTTTTATTTTACCATTTTGACTTAATAGTTTACCATTTGCAAAATGTGCAATTTTTCCATTTTGTAAAATAATAGATTTAACTGTTTTACTTAATTCTTTATCTTGTTCAATGTAAGATATAGCATCAACTAAATATCTATATAGTCCTTGAACAGGGATTAAAACACTTGGTTTTAAGACTTTAGTTAAATTATATATATCCAATCTTGTTGGTCTACATATAAATAATTCACTTTCAAGGATTTCTGTTATATTTCTTGTTTTTTTTGCTATTTCATCTAAGGTAATTGCTGCAAGAGATTCCAAACCATTAACTGGTGGTGCCATCATTATAACTGCATCATTTCTTGATATTTTTAAATGCAAGTCTTCATTTTGACTAATTCTTAAAAATCTTTGATATAGTCTTTCAACAGAACCAGTAACAAGAACAACAGCGTTGTCATGTTTAGAAATAGACTTATGGTCTTGAATTACAGGATATTTAAACTCAGGATTTAATTTTTCTTGAATTTGTTTTGTTAGAAATAATAAGTCCGAATAAGCTTTACCATAAGGAATAACAGGACGATTATACTTTGTTGCTAATTCTAGTATTTGATGCAAATTAACCATATCTTCAGAATAAGCACCAACTATGATTTTGTTATTCTTATTTGTTTGTTGAAATACTTTATTAATTGATTCAGGAATAAAATAACGATCAATTGACCTAGTTGGTTGTTTAGATTTACCAGCATCAGTTATTAAAGCATTTATTTTACGTTTATTAAATAATTTTGGTAAATGTATAAATCATGCTTTTCCAAAAATACCTAAATCACCTTCAGAATAATTCATCATAAATACATAGTCACCATTTGGAGTAATAAAATCAAAACCTAAATTACCTGGAGCAGTTCCTGGTAAAGAAAAAGGTTGAACATAGAGGTTTCCAATTTTTTCTCTTTTTGTTATTGATTGAACTTTATATGATTGGGATTTAATGTTGTATTTACTTAGACGTTCATTAATTATTTGTTTATTTAAAAAAGAAGTATAAATTGTTATATTAGGAACTTTCATTATTAATCAAGGTAGTGCAGAAAAAGTTTCGTTTTTAATGTCTGTAATAAAAACTCCTTGAATCTTGTTTTTATTTTTTTCTAAAAAAGAAAAATCAGGAATTAAAGTATCAACTCCGTTACTCATATTAATTGGAATTTTCACACCTGCATTGACTATATATAATGAATCATCGTAATCTAAAACATAACAATTTTTACCATTTTCATCTTGACCACCTAATGCAAAAATATTGACTTTTTCCATTAAAACTCCTAGTTATTAATATATAAAAATTGTTTATAAATATTTTTTAATTATATCATATAAAAAAACTAAATAACCATTTAGATATTTAGTTTTTTTATATCGACATTATTTAAATATTGTTCTGTTAAACTTGAATTTCCTAATCATGATACAGTTACTGTTCCGATTGAACTTGCTGTAGCTTTTTGAAAGGAATCTATTGGATTACTTGTTTTAATATATTCAGCACTAAAAATAGAAATTAATGTATCACCAGCTCCTGTAGCTGATACTAAATTAACCTTTTCTTTAATTTTAGATTGATATAATTCCTTATTTGAAGTTAATAAATAAGAACCATTTGAACCATCTGAAACAATAATATTTAAAGCACCATATTCTTGTAATAATAACATTGATTTAACGATTCATTCTTGAGATACTTCTTGTTTGTAATTAAAAATTTGTTTTAATTCATTAACATTAGGTTTAATTAAAAAAGGTTTAAATTTTAATAAATCAATGAATTTAGAACTTTCTATATCTAAAATTAACTTCACATTATTTTTTGATACTATATTAAGGATTTCGAACAATTGTTCTTCATTTCCAATCCCCATTAACATTAAAACATCATTTTTATTTAGTTTGCTTATTTGATCGATAACTTCTTGAAACTCGTTATTATTCAAATTAGTTCTAGGACCATTTAATTCAAAATTATTCTGTTTTCCATAATATTTAATATTAATTCTTGTCTTATCATGATAATTAATATTATGAACATTTAGATTTTCTTTGTTAAAGAAATTTGATAATAATTTATGTGTTTCATTATCAAACAATGTTAAAGCTATGTTATCAAAACCATGTCTTTTGAGCATTATAGATGCATTTAAACCTTTGCCACCTGGTAATAATTCAAAATCACTATATCTATTAACGCTGTTTAATTCAAAATTATCAGAACTTATAAATAGATCTATTGAAGGAGATAAAGTTAATGTATAAATCATTTAACTTCTTAACTTTCTTCTCTTTTTAAATTGAAAAAGATTTGGGTATTTTTTATTTAAGAAAGTAATTAAATATATTGTTCCTGCTTGAGCAAATGCTCCTACTAATAAAGCAGCAATAAAGAATAAAATTCCTAAACCAATTGATGTCCCTAAATCTGCAAATAGTGTAGTTCTTGCTAAGAAAATAACAAATATACCTCCATGAGGAGCAACTATATTAACACCAAGAACAGCAGATAACAATCCTGCTACTGCTCCACCTACTAAGTTTGCAGGAATTAAAACTTTTGGATTTTTACTTGTATATGGGATTGCACCTTCAGAAATAAATGAAAGTCCAAATAAGATATTTGAGATTTTCCCTGATTCTCTTTCTTCTTTTGATCATAGTTTTCTTGAAATAAACATAGATACTGAAATCCCAAGAGGTGGAACCATACCTGAAATCATTACAGCTGCCATTGATACTGTACTTGCTCCATTAGCTATAGTTAATGTTCCAAAAATATATGCAGCTTTATTGATTGGTCCACCTAAATCTGAGGCCATCATTAATCCTAAAATCAATCCTAACAATCAAGCTAGATATGGTTTACCTTCAAATAATTGTAAGAATAAAACTAGTCCTAAATTAATGAATATTAAAGCTATATTAACGAATCAGAATGTTATTGCGATTGTTATTGTTCCTAAAACTGGAATGAATAAAATATTTTTTACTCCGCTCAGGGTTTTCGGTAATTTTCCAAAAATATATTTAGAAAATACAATAACCATAGCCGCAGCAAAAAATGCTCCTAAAATTCCTCCTATAAATCCTGATCCTGTACCTAAGAATTTCTCTGGGTTAGAAATGCCAGAACTTTCTATTGTTTTAGATAAAAAACCATATGTATCTGATAATTGACCACTTGCTATACCACCAACAACGAAACCAGGTAATAAACCTTGTCTTCCGATTAATGAAAAAGCAATGTAAGCAGATAACACAGGAACAGCTAAACCTAGAGCTATTTTACCTATATTAAAAATTATTTTAGATGCTCCAAAATTAAATCCAAAATTACTTAGGAAATGACTATTATTTAGGTCTACTCCGTTTGATGCACCTATTATCATATCAATGATAAATCCAAGTGCTATTAATATACCACCAAAAATAATAAATGGTAGCATATGGGAAATGCCTGACATTAATGATCTGTACATTTTTTTACCAAAACCATTAAATGACATTTGTGAATCTTCATTTGTTTTTTCTGAAGATGAAGAAACTTGTAATTTTGTTCCTTCTTTATTTAAAACTTTTTTAATTTGCTCTCCAGGGTTATGAATAGCTTTTTGAGTTGAAATTTCTAAAACATTCTCTGCATTCGCAAATCTTGATTTTTCAATTTCTCTATCTACTGCTAAAATAACACCTTTTGCATTTTTAATTTCTTGTTCTGTTAGTTTATTTTCAATACCTTCTGCTCCTTGAGTTTCAACTTTAATTGAAATTCCCATATCTTGAGCTTCTTGATATAATTTGTCTTTAGCCATAAATGTGTGAGCTATACCGGTAGGACAAGCTGTTACTGCAACAACATCATAACTATTTTCTTTACCTGAATTAACTTCATTACTAATTAATTGTTTTTCATACTTATTAATTAATGTTATGAATTCATTGTAATTAGATACTTTATCTAATTCATTAATAAATTCATTATTAATTAGTAAAGTTGATAAATTTTGCATTATTTTCATGTGTGATGTTCCACGGTCTGTTTTTGATAAAACAATACCAAAAATATATTTAACATTTTGACCATCTAATGAATTTCAATCTAAGTTGTTAACTCTTGCAAAAAATAGTGTGTTTTTTAACACAATATCATCACCAATATGTGGCATTGCTATTTGAGAACCAATACCTGTTGATGATTGATTTTCTCTTTCTCAAAAAAGTGTATTTGCTTTTTGAGAATCTGATAGATATTTATTTAAATGTAAATCTTGGCAAAAAAAGTTTAAAGCGTCTTTTTTTGAAGCAAAATCTTTTTTTAAATAAAAAGTATTTTCACTAAATAAACCTGATATTTTCATACAATCCTTTCTTTAAAATATTTTGTATTTTTATATTATCAAAATTTAATGAATTTTAAAAAAAATAAAAATCACAAAAGTGATTTTTATAAACCTAATTCTTCATCTGTAGGAATTTCAAAATTAGAACCTACATATTGGAAAATTTCTGGACTTTGTTTGATGTATTTACCTTCTAAAATTCTAATAACACTATCTACAGTATCCTCTAAAGAAACATATTGTCCCGGAGATTTTGTAAAGTGTTCTGTCATAAAGAAGTTTTGGGTAAAGAAGTTTTCAAGTTGTAAAGCTTTTTTAACAGTTATTTTACTCTCTTCATCAAGTTCATCAAAACCTAAAATTAAAATAACATCTTCTAAATCTTTATATGCTTTTAAAATTCTTTTTGTTTCTATGATGGCATCAAAGTGTTTTTTACCAAGTATTTTTTCATCAACTGAATTTGATTGTGATGCTAATGGGTCAAAAGCTGGGAAAATATTTTTAGCAGATTGTGCTCTAGATAGAACAAGTGAACCGTCTAAGTGGTTAAACACAGCTACAGCTGATGGGTCTGATAAATCATCCATTGGTAGGAACATCGTTTGGAATGAAGTAATTGAACCATTTTCATTTTTATATAATCTATCTTCTATGTTTGCAACATCTGATTTTAAAGTTGATTGATATCCACCAACTGATGGTTTTTTACCTAACGAAGCACTTGTTTCATTTTCAGCTTGTACGAAACGATAAATATTATCGATGAATAATAAAACATCTTGTTTTTCTTGATCTCTTAAGTATTCTGCTGCTGTTACACCAATTGGAACAATAGACATACGGGCACCAGGAGATTCGTTCATTTTTGAAATATACATAGCTGAACGATCCATTAATTTTGATCCTTCTAATTCATTTAAAAGTTCTATAGCTTCACGAGAACGTTCACCAGAACCTATGAAAATGTTAGAAGTATTAACACTTTGTTTATTAACATTAAAAATAATTTCTTTCATTAAAACAGTTTTACCAACTCCAGCACCACCAAAAATACCTAGTTTATAACCTTTAATAATTGGGATAAAGAAGTCTATTGCTTTAATTCCTGTTTCAACTATTTCTATTTCGCTATTTAAAAATCTATTTTGATTAATTGTTGAATTCATTTCAACATATTTTGGTTTAGTTTTTCTATCTTCTAAAAGTGGTATACCTTTGAATGAGTACATATTATTTCTAGATTCTAAACCTACTGGAACCATAAAACTTTTTCTAGTGTTCTTTACTTGATCATTAATTGAAATTTCTTCAGAATTATAAATAATAATTGCTCTAACTGTTGTTTCATCTAAAACTCTTTTTACTAATAAGTAAGTTTGATCATTATGTAAGGTTAGTAAATGATTAACTTCAGGTAAATTTGATTTATCAAATTCTATTTCTATAACATCAGATCATAAATTAATAATTTTTCCGTACATTACATATCTCCTAATTCACTAGCAATTTTCATTAATTCTGCTTCTTCAAATGAAACAAATTCATGTTCTGTTTCTACTTCTCAACCTAAATTTAAGTAATCTGAGTATTGTTTTAATGCGTTAGCAAAATAAGCTTTAACTAATTCATCATCATAGTTTTCGCCACTCATTATAATCTCATATGCTCTTTTTGCTTCTTCGTTAACTTCAATTAATACATCTAGAAATTCTAGTGCTTTTTGTTCGTTTTTAATACCTTTTAAAATTGTTCATGAAATCAATTTTGACATAAATAGGACAAATTTTTGTGAATAAAGTGAAAAACCTTTTTGGTTAAACATTTTATCAATCATTTTACCTTTGTAAAGTAATAATGATGTTTCTTTGTTAAAATCATAATCTAATAAAGCTAATTTTAAGTGGCGTTTGTATCCTTTATAAATTTTCCCTATTTCTGCAGCTACTTTTGTAACTAATCTACTTTGAACTGATGAACCAGTTCTAGATACAGATAAATTAATATTTATAGCTGGTAAAACACCTTGAGAAAATAAGTCAGCACTTGTAACAATTTGACCATCTGTAATTGAAATAATATTTGAAGAAATTAATGAAGTAATATCTCCATCTACTGTTTGTAAAATAGGTAAAGCTGTAATTGTTTTTCTACCAACAAAAGAACCTGAACGTTCTAGCAATTGAGAATGTGAGAAGAAGGTATCTCCAGGCATAGCTTCTTTACCAACTGGTCTATCAGTTAATAAAGCAATTTCACGAATGATATTAGCATGTTTTGTTAAATCATCAAATACTATTAAAACATCTTCAAAATTTGAAATGTTTTCTGCATGAGCCATACCAATGTATGGTGCTAAGTATTGTTCATATGCACTTGTTGATGGAGCATCTATTATAATAGTATTTTCTAATGCATTATATTCTTTTAATGTATTATAGATTCTTGAGATTGCTTCTCTTTTTTGACCAATAGCTACATAAATACATTTAACACCATTTCTTGCTTGGTTGATGATTGTATTTAAAGCAATATGAGTTTTCCCTGTTTGACGATCACCTATGATTAATTCACGTTGACCTTTACCAATTGGGATTAATAAGTCAATTGAAACTATTCCAGTAAATAATTGTTCATTTAATGTTTTAACAGTTGTTAAATCATGAGCAAGTTCAAAAATTTTAGCTCCAGATGCTTCTGTTTTTTCAAAATTTTCTTTTGTTGGTAAAATTACGTTTCCTTCTATATCAATAACTTTACCAAAGAAGTTTTCAAATGTATCTACTCTGGCATTATCATTTTCTAAAATGATTTCTGTATTAATTTTTAATTCATCAGTTTTTGTGTTAGCAATCAAGAAAGCTTTTTCTTTTGATGCATTAATTAACATTAATTTAACATTAGAATTTCCTTTTAATGTATAAAATTGTCTTTGCTTATAAGGAAATTCACCAGTTACTTCAACTATGTAATCAAAAATTGATGTAATTTTTGGGTTTTTCATATTAAATTCCTTTCATTCCTACGCCTAAAAATACTGCAGCAATAATAATTACCATTGCTAATGCTATACCCATAATTAAGTATAATCCTTTAACTTTTCTTGATTTATTTTTTAAGTTAATTAATGCAGCTAATGCGTTTATAATTGTTCCTATTGAACCTAATGCTAATAATACATATCCAAAAGTTTTTAAGGTATTATTATTAGTATTAACTTCATCTGTTACTTCTTTTTCCATTTTTGCATAAGCATTTTTAAATATATCTAGTTCAGATAGTTGTTTTGTTTCTGTATTTTCATCTGAATTAGGTTCTGTTTGACTTTTTGGTGTTTCAGAAGTAGTACTATCTTTTGTTTTATTTATTTCTTCAGTTAAATCTTTAGAATTAAATAATTCATAAAGTGTTTTCATATTATTTGATACAGTTGTTAGTTGACTAATATAATTTTCATATCAGTTTAAAACATTAAATGTTGCTTGTGATGGTTGTGCTAACTGTTTAAGTTTGAAAACATCAATTTCTAATTTATTGTAAAATGAATTTACTATACTTGTTTTAAAGTTTAATGATTCTAAATTCTTTTCTAATGTTGCCTTAATTTTTGAATCTGTGTTTTCTATACTTTCTTTAACTCTATCTAACATACTTTCATAACCATTAGCTAAATTAGCATAATAACCATAATTATTAATTCTAGAAGATTTTAAATTACTTGTTACATAAGCTAAAAAAGTGTTAATAGAACTTTCTACATTGCTATTACCTTCTTTTAATCTACCAATATCTTGTGAATCAGCATATATGTTTAGGATATTCTTTTGTGTTTCAATATATGTTTTTTCTTCATTTGAAAAATCCACACCTTTTGCTACCATTGCAAATAACGGATTGATTAGTTCTTGGTATCTTAAATCTTTATAATTGATTTTTTCATCCAAACCAACTGCTTTATAAAGTTTAATAAAGTGATTTTTTAAGCTTTTAACTTGAACTTCATATAAATATTGAAATTTTATTGATTTGTCATTGCTTGCATATTCTTTTACTACAACTGAATAACTTCTATGCAAGTCATCTTGGTTAGAATCTTGAATTTTAACAACAGCTATTAATTGATTATTTTTAACTTCTAAACTTTGAACAGAATAAACATATCTAGTATTAATAGGATTATCAAAGAAAAATATTTTCTCTTTGCCTTCATTGTTTGAAGAATCAAATAGATTTTTTAAATCCGTAATATTTTTATTTAAATAATTATATGTTGGTATTGGACTTAAGATTGGTAATGATAAAATTTGTTCTTCTGGGTCTACTGGTTCAGTTGGTTTAGTTTCATCCGGATTTGTTAAAGGTGGTTTTGGTGGTTTTTCAGGATCATCTGGATTTGGTTGTTCTTCACTTTCTTCTTGAATTTCTATTTCTTGATTAGCACTTAAATCAAATGCAGTATATCTTGGTTTTATTTTGCTTATAAAATATTCATTTCAAGAACTAAAATCTTTAGGATTTGAAATTGTATAAACATATTTATCATCTATTTTTTCGAATGTAACATTAAAGTCTTCTTCAATTAATGTTAAATCTTCTGGATTGTAGAATACAGAACCTAAATCTGAACGTAATTTTTCTCCATATTTAGCTAACGCTTCTTTTAATTTATTTGGTGTAATTGCATTAACTTCTGGTTGTGATGAAGTTTTTCTTATGTTTCCATTACCCTCTACAGCTTTAACATAATCAGTTGGATCTTTTAATCCTAACTTAACATTTTGGAAATTTTCACCATTAAATGTTACTTCACCATAATTCAGCTTAGTTTCTTCAGAAATAACTCTTGGGAAAATTGCATTAATTCCATATTTTAATGGATTTTGATTAATATCTGCTTCGTTTTCCTTAACAAATGAAATTAATTGATTTAAATAAGTTAATCTACTAATTTTTTTCTTGTAATCATATGGGGCAGGTTCTCCATTTTCATCTTTTTCATTTACCTGATCTTTTTCAGAAACAACTTTATTTAGTTCATTTTCTAAATATGAAATAGCTGTTTTTAATGCTTGAGCTAAATTTGTTGCCGTTGCTTCTTGTGCTTGATCTTTAAATTTAGGAAAATCATTAGATAAAACAGGCGGAGCTGGTGGTTTATTTGTATTTGGTTGTGTATTAGTTGTTCCAGGTTCCATTGATAAGGCTATTATAGGAGAAGATAATACTCCTAATAAAGAAAGGTTTTTTATTCATTTATTTTTTTTATTCATAATTCTCCCTTTCTTTAATATTTAATAGTTGTTTTAATTCATATTCATATAATAAATCAGTATATTCTTCTAATTCAATAATATCATCAATAGATAAACCTAAATATAATGCAGTTTGTAATTTAGAAATTTCTTTTTTTAATTCTTTAATTTCTTGTTTATAGTTTTGTTTATGTTTTGAATGTTTATAAAAATGAATATCAGAAAATGATTTAACCAGAATTTCTTGTCCGGTATCAACTATATTTAAATTTTTTAAGAATAAATAAAAAGTGTTATCTTTTTCTTTATTATGCAACTTAATTAACATTCTAGAAAATGCACTGATAGATTTATCTGTAATTTTAATTCAATCTAATTCTTCATTATGATTTAAATATAATTCATAATTTTTTAATTTTAAAACTTTATTATCTAAGAAAGACATAATAATTTTTTTAGACATTATTTACCTTCCTCAAAAATTGTTTTCTTTTTCTTTGTTAGTAAAACAATTTCTTCTATTTGTTTTTCTTGTTTTACACGATTTATTTTTTTAGATACTTTAATGATTTCTTCATCTAACTGTTTGCTTTTTTGATTTGTTGAAACTAAAGCGTTTTTAGCATTATAAAACGATGATTCTACTATTAAAGCATTTATTGCATTTTCTAAAAAAATATGAATTTGATTTTCTATAAAACCTTCAATATTAGGATAGATTTTATATGTTTTAATAACAGAATCTAAACTATTAGTATGCTTAATATTTAATAATTTATCAACATCAAAATTATCTAAAGGTAATAAGGTAAATGGTTTTTTATAGTTTTTATTCGAATTGATTACAAAGTGTACTTTTTTATATGTACTATCTAAAAATAAGATTTTAGTTAATTGAGTAAGAATTTTTGCTAAACCTTTATGAGAACTGTTCTTGAATTCTTTAACTACACTTAATTTATTTTTTGCACCAAATTGAATGGCTCTTTCTCCAATTAAAATAAAATCAGCATTTTTGTTTTTTATATTCTCTAATATTGTTGTTTCATAACGTGTATATGAATCAGTACCGTATTTTTGTTCTTCAGTTAAATATATATAAAGTTCTTTGTCTTTGATTAGAATTTTTTGAAAATTGTTTATTAATTTACTATTTTGTGAACTAACAAAATTATTTTTAATACTATATTTATTTTTTAATGCATTAATTAATTGAATATTAAGTAATGAATTATCAAGGTAAAAAGATAATTTTTTAGTTAGTTTCATAATTGTTATCAAAAGAATATTTTTGTCATTATTGACTTTAACCCTAATGTTTTCTAGGTTATTTTTCTTTTGAATTATATCTTTTAAATGCATTAGATTTTAGCGGTCAATGATTTATCAAAGAATAATTTTAAAGAACCGGTTTGAGAAGATACAAATAAAATCATTTTAGGTAAAAATTCAACAAAATATGATTCACCTAATAATTTTCATATTTCTTTATTTAATTGTTCAACTATTACCTGAAAATCAGATGTTGTAGAACTTGTTAATAAAAAACCTTCGTTTGAACTTGATTCAGCTGAACTTAATGTTGGTACAAGTACATTTGTACTATACTTAGGAACTAAATTGAAATTAACTGTAAATTCATCAAATAAAATATCATACTTGTTTGCTATAGCATATTCAATTTGTTCAGATAGATTTTGAAATTCAGTTGAATTAAAACTTGAATTAATTCTTAACAAAATAGAAGCCAACAACTTTTTATAAGAAATAAATTTAGAATCTTTTTGTATTTTTTTATAATCAGCATACAAATCAAATAATTCTTGAGTTTCTGTTGTTAGTTCTTTCTTTTGATTACTCATTTTACTTTACTCCTTTTTTTACATAATTACTAAGCGATTCAATTTTTTGTAATGTAATAAATATATAAACAATAGAACACATAAAGAAACCTAATAATAATGCAAAGTTTATAATTGTAATAATTTTAATAATAGATATTGGTGTTGGTACAGAAACTAAAACAAAGTTATTTTGAGCAACTAGTACTTGATTTAATGCAAATGTAAACATTAATAATGTTTGTAATGAAATAGATAATCTTAAGAATCCTGAAATTCATTTATTAATTCCTTTATTTGAAACTATGAAATGAATATAAATTAATATTGAAACTATACCAACTACAAAAATATTATAAACATATTGATTTGAACTTTCAATAACAAAAACTGAGATAACCAATAAAGTTCATAATATTATTTGAGTTAAAGTCATATATATAGCAAATACTGTGGAATTTTTATTTACTCTTTTGTTAAAGTGAACAACAGTAAAATAAATAATTCCTACTATAATTGCACTAAAAATAAATAATAAATAAAAATAATTATAAATTTCACTTTCTCCAATTACATTTGTTCTAATTTTAATGGTCATAACTTTAAAGAAAGCCAACAATAAGAATACAAATAAAGTTATGTTTAATACATATTTATCCTTTGAATTAGATTGTAATAAATTTTTCTCAGAAACTTTATAAACTTTTTTAATATTAGCACCGAATAACGAAATACCAATAAATAAAAAGATCGCTATAACTATAAACAGATTTGAAGTAGATTTTTGATTAAAAATATTTTCTAATCCTTCAAAATATTTGTTTTCATCGAATAAATAAGTATTAGGGTATTTATTAAATTCTGCATTTCCATTTCTTCATAAGAAGATATTAATTAAAATAAATGTCAATAAAATAAATTGTGATACTAGTTGAATAATTAAAGAAGAATATGAAGAATATAGAACTGGTTCAGATTTTCTTTTATAAATATGATTATAAATTTCAAATGATAAATTAACTAAAAATAAGGGAATTAAAATTAAGAATAAATACATCACATCTTTTGCTCCATAGGGAACAGAGGTGGTAATAGTATCAGTAAAAATTCCTGTGTTTGGATCTATTTTACTTGAATCTAATTGATTAAGTTGTTCTGGTGTTAAATTTTTTATATCAATGGTTCTTGTAGATTGAGATGAATAATCAATATAAAAGAATAATAAAAATAATGAAATTAATGCTAAAGCAAAATATAAAACATAAAAGGTTGCATATTTATTAATTTGTTCTTTTTGGGTATTTATGTTTTTATAATTTTTAAATATTGAATACAGAAAGACAAATATTAAAGGACTAAACCTTAAAATAATCGTTGCATTCATTTGTCTAAACTGTGTATTTTCAAAATTAAATAAAAATTCTAGTGGGTATTTAGCTACTTCAGATCTTAAAATTTTTGCATGGAACAATGACTTATCCATAAATAAAAATAACATCAATGAACCAATTGCTAAAAATCCAATTAATAATCATTTGTAAATAGAACTCAAGGTATTATATGATTTAGAACTTAATTGATTTCTATAATCAATATAAAACCTTCTATTTTCTAATGTAATAGAATTCATTTATCTCCTAACTTTCATTTGTTTTTTTAGTTGTTTCATATGTTAATATGTTTTCTGTAAAATTATATTCACTAGGTATATTTGTTTTTTCAAAACCATCTTTAAATAATCATGTTTTTGTTATACCCCCACCATTTGTTTCTTTAGATAATTTTAACATTGCATCTCTATATGAATTTTTTTGGTCTTTTCCACCACCATAAATTAAGTCATATTGAGGTAGATTATAAGTTCCATATAATCCTTTATAATCATATCCTTCTGATCTAAAAGCAGCAGCTAAACCTGTTCTGGCACTAATATTTGATGCATGATATACACCAACTAATTCATTTCTTTGATTTCTTACACTAGAACCAGAAGCACCTCCTCCTGGAGCATATCATCTAGGTGTGTATTCTAAACCAAAATTAATATAATGTTTATTATCTTGAGTAGATATATATAAGTTATCTAATGGATTACTTTTTGAACCAATAACAGGCGCAGATAAGAATGCATCTGTAATACCTGGTTTATCTATAAAAGTTCTATAACCAATGTTATATGATAAGAAATTACCTCTATTTAATTTATCTTTTTCTGATTTTTCTGGTTCATCTTCACCTAATTGTAATTTATAAAAATCTTGATCTGCATTAATTCAAATAGTGTTGTAATATTTTGCAACTCTATCTAAATTATCATCAATATGCGTTTCAAGATAATAATCTCTTCATTTACCGGAATTTGCTAATGGATAACCTAAAATAAATAATTGATCCAATTTACTTCAATCATATGTTTGACTCTGTGTTTTATTTAATGCTAAAGGAAAATCTATTTTGGCATAGTTTTTTAAATATGATTCATTTAAAAACTTAACTTTTTTATCATCTGATAAATTTTTATAATCATTAGTTATATGTTTTGCATAATCACTTGCAGTTGCATTTGGATGTGCATTTTGATATGAACTTAAATCTGCTTTAGAAAAATCTATTTCTAAGATAGCAAAATCAATGAATTCCTCTGCATCTTTATATAATTCTTTTTGTTTAGTTGCTAAATAATCTGCTGGCTTTTTATTTAGATAATCTCTTCCATCAAAAACTCTCCTAATTGTAGAACTATCTAAAATAAATGTTTCAAAATTATCATCTAAACCAACAAATTTAAGTTTATTTAAAACTGGACTAACATCTTTTTTCATTCTTGATATGTTATATCCTTTAAATAAACCAGGAATCATTCCATCTGCTACGTGAAGATTTGTCCCGAAATAAAATTTGGTAGGATAATCTTCTCCATCTTTTATTTCATAATCCATCAATCACATAGTTCCACGGACATCACTTTGTTGATTTCCAAATAAAGCAAGTTGATCTAAATTAGGTTCTTTATCTATTTTTGCTTTTACTCTATCCTTGACATCTTGTGGTAATGATGATGCATCTACATTTTTTTTCATTTGATTTCTGTATGTATTTATATAATCAGTATAAATTCTTGCTGCTGCATCTACATTATTATTATTTTCAATTTTTAATTCATCGAATACTTCTAATTTAACTTTTTCTCTTCAATTTGCATCCGGATTATCTGTTAAACGCTTTAAAAAGAAGTCTCTTCTTTCAGTATTATTAATTTTCTTAATTAACTCTTTTAAATCTTCTTTATTAGTTAACAATCTCATTACTTCATTACGTTCACTTTCAACACTTGAAGCTAAATATGAACTAAAAGCTATTGAATATGATTGTTTAGCTATATCAACATAGGTTGTATTAGGTAATTTTCTTGCCAATCCTGTTGCACGATGCGGGTCTTTTTTACCGAATGCATCAACTCATGATGCTAAATTACCAGGATCACTTTGAGAAATAACTAATCCATCTAATGTACCATCTGTTTTATAAGCAGGAACTCCAAAACCTTTGAAAACCGAATCTGAATATGAACTAACTCCTACTTCTTGAGCTTTTGTATTAAATTCTGTTACTTTAACATCTGTGGTATTTTGCAATTGTCCATTTCTTAATGATTTTCAATTTCCACCATCTCTTCTAGAAACAGCTTCCACAAACTTATTGTTATCATACTTATAACGATCTAAATGATTTTTCTTTAAGTATTCAACTAATTCATTTCTTGGTGGTTCTGGTGATATAGTAATTATTCCGTCACTACCTGATTTAAATCCTGTAACTTTAAATGATTTGGTTATTTCATTTATATCAGTGTTTGGATTGCTAAATCTAACAAATATTTCTACTTCACCTTTTGAATTGGCAAGATTTTTATCATTGTTTTCTAATCTTATATTTGATAATTGTGCTTTTATTTTTGAAGCATATTCTGAATTAACTCTAACTTCTCAATTTGCACTATCTTCTACAACTTCAGAAGGTAATGTTTCTGATTTTGGTTTAGAAAAACCAAATCCTATTTGTACTAAATCAAATTCAACCGATTCTTTTGCATTATTAACTATGTTTTGAAATTCTTGATTGTTAACTTCTGCTTCTTCACCGGTTAATTTCTGTTGATTATTTAAATCATTTTTTATTAACTCAATTAATTGAGATAATTTTTCTTTATCAACTTCACTTTCTATTCTTGCTAAATAATCTTTTTTATCTCTTAAAAAAGATAATTCTTTTTTTGCTATTTCTTTTAATTGCTCAGGAGTAGAATTTTTGATTTCTTCTTTTCTTTGATCTTCAATTGCACCTTTTATACTGTTTATAACTTGCTCTATTTCTTGTATAGAACTAGCAGTAGTAATATCAGCAGATAAAGCACCACTATTATTTTTTAATTTTCTTATTAATTCTCTTGCTTCATTTTTTTTATTTTCTAAAGCTACTGGATCATTTTCATTAGAATTTGGTTTTGGCCCAGGTTCTTGAGAATTATCACAAGCAGCAGATAAAACCATTAATGAAGTAATAGGAACACTACTTGCTCATAAAGTAATAAGTTTAAACTTCTTCATATTTACCTTTCTATGTAATTACAAAATCATCTTCTGAATAATCAACAACAGTATATCCTTGACTTCTTAATTGTTGTTTTAATTCTGTTGCTCCAGGATCTACTTTAATTGTTGTTTTATCAAGTGATTGAGATAAATCCATTAATAATGTTAAATTGGTTAAACCAGAACCAAATAAAGTTCCTACACCTTTAATATAAAGATATCTAGTAGATTCCTTGTTAGAAAATTCAATTTTAGTTTTAGGTGGACCTGGTTCACCTATTGCCATATTTTCAAAACCAGCTGAGTTTAATTCTGAAACATCAATGTCAAAGTTTTCAGAATTATTGTAAAGTCATAAAGTTTTTAATTTTCTTGATTTATTAGAAGGTTTAAACATATCAAAAAATTTTAAACCTTTAAGGGACCTTAGTGATGGTGCTCTCGATAAATCTAATGCAGTTGGATAACTATTATCACCCTCATTATGGTCTGGACTTAAACCTGGACCATGATTACCCTGGAAAATTCCTTCATTATTACGAGAAAAATATGCCAATCTCAAACCATCATTAATTCTTTTGTATGGATCTTCTTCACCTTTTAAATAATCAGAATCTTCAAATGCTAATGCATTAAAGGTTATACGTGTTGGTATATTTGTATTAGCTGGATTTTCCTTACTTACATTATAATCAATTGTATTAACTCAATTGGTGTTTCTTAAAGCTAGAGGATTTAAACTTCAATATTCTAAGAGTGAATTTCCTTCTGTGTATAATGAAAGTTCTTTAATTTTTTTATTTTCAAGAGCAATGAGTGCAGATGTATTAGCTGCAGATGCATCAAAAAATAGTTCTAATTGTCTTAATTCATTAGGTAAAACAGATAATATCTCTAAAAATTTTTGATTTGAAGATGTTTTACCCATATTAAAAATTCTATAAGAACTAATTTCAATTCCTTCTTTTTTAAAATCTTCTATTAAAGTTTTAGTTCTTTGGTATGCTTTTGGGTCTGCTGAATCTAACTCAACAACATAACCTCTATTAAAATCATTTGGAATTTCGGTATCCCTTGTTAACTCAAAAATTTGAATCCCTCTTATGTCTTGGATATTAAATTTATTGAACTTCTCTTGATTTTTAACATTAGTTTTAGTTCAACCATCATATCTACCTTCTTTAATATTAGAAGGTGATCTACCATATCATGTATCATAACCAAAAGCACGCTTATGTTGATTATCTCTTATTCTAAGTGTTGTAACAGTATTAAATTCATCCGGTGGAGAATATGAATGTGATTCCCATTCTCCATTTTCTGTTATATATGCATTTCTTGGATCAAGAGTTTCACCTTTTTTCAAGAAATTCTCTGCTGCAGATGATAATTTAGTAAATAACGAAAAATCTAAATTATTAATTAATCAATATTCTCTATAAGTTTTATTAGGGTGATTTTTAATTTCTGGATACATTGGTTTTGCATCTTCCTTTAAGAAATTAACAACATTATCAGAATTTATTAAACGAGAAAATTTATAAACATAATTAGTTCAATTATCAGGTTGCTGTCTTAAAAAAGATTCTAATTGGTTTAAATCATTATTATAATGTTGTAAGACAGAAGTAGCTAAACCAAATGTATCATTTGGGTTACTTCTTTTGAATACAAATTCTTGAGCAGTATCACTAACTACTTTTCTTCTTAATTCATCTGTTACTTCTATACTATTTAATTTACCAGTTAATTCAGCTGTGTATGGTTCATTATTAGCAATATTATTAGCAACATCATAATCAAAAACTGTTCTTGGTCTACCCTTAGTAATACTTGCCTTAACACGAACACCTCTTATTAATATAGTTAATTCATTACCACTTTGTTTAGGTGGTTGAATAGGTTGAGGTTCAGGGATTGGATCTGGTTGTGGAATTGGTTCTGGTTCTGGTTGAGGAACTGGTTCTGGTTCTAAAATAATAATAGGTGGTTCTGGTTTGGGTTCTCGTTTGGGTTCATCTACCAAAATGGGTTTTGGTTTAGGGATTTCTTTTAAACCAATATCTGTATTGAATTCTCTGGCTT
This sequence comes from Mycoplasmopsis felis ATCC 23391, assembly GCF_000701865.1. Lineage (GTDB taxonomy): Bacteria > Bacillota_I > Bacilli_A > Mycoplasmatales > Metamycoplasmataceae > Mycoplasmopsis > Mycoplasmopsis felis. The sequence goes on from NZ_JNKA01000002.1 coordinate 33,700, forward strand.
TATTTAAATCCAAGTTGTCTTTATTGATTAATTCTGCTTTTAAAGAATCATCGATAACAAAATTCTTAGAATTTATTTCTCCCAGAGTTTTTTGTAAAAGTGTTCCGCTAATAGAAGCAATCACAACAGTAGATCCAAGAACTATTGTTAACATTCTTATTTTGCGTTTTTTGAATAAATTCATAATCACCTCCTAAAAAGTAGTTGAATATATATATATATATATATATATATCGATTAGAATTTCTCTTCTTTTTTATTTTACTATTTTTTTAAAATATGAAATAAAATAAAAAAAAATTATTTGCTCTTATATTTATAAGAAAAAAATTTATTTTACGTATTTATATATATAATTTATTTATGAAAAAAGAAGAAATAAAAGAAGTAAAAAAACCTAAAATAATTTTTATTGACTTAGATGGAACAACATTAGATGGACCAGGAGAAAAATTCTGACAAAAAGAAGCAACAGAATATACTAAAAATGTTATTAATAAATTACAAAAAAGTATTCCCGTTATAGTTTCAACTGGTCGTGGGGTTAATCCAAAAACACAAGCAATAGTTAATAGTTTTGGTTCATCTACATATATTGCTTGAAACGGTGCTAAAACTGTTATTAATGGAGAAGTTGCTCACTCTAATTCTATTCCAAAAGAAATAGCAAATGAGTTATTTGAAGAAATAAAAAAACATAAATGTTTTGTTGTGTATGATTCAAATCCTCGTGATAATGCTTATACAAAAAATAAAATATATAAATTATTTATGAGTTTTGGTAAAAAAACAGCAAAAAACTATTCTGAATATAATAAAAATTTTGAACCATTAAAAGCGTTAGTTTGATGTTTATCTAAAAATAAAATAATGAAACTATACCATGAGTGATCTAAAAAATTTGAAGGTAAATTAAATGTTTCTCTTAGTGGAAGTAATAATATTTTAGAAATAACAAATGTTGGAGTTTCCAAAGGTGATGAAGAAGTTAGATTATGTAAATTATGAGGAATTGACCCTATGGAAGCAATGCATATAGGTGATTCTAATAATGATGCAAGTACCAAAGGAAAAATAGGTACTTTAGTTGCTATGGCTAATTCACATCAAGATCTCAAAGATATAGCAGATGATTTTACTGAATTTACTTGTGATGAATCTGGTTTAGCTAGATATTTAGAACAATTTTTAAACTAAAAAAATAACAGAATTTGAAGTTCTGTTATTTTTAGTTTATTTGTCTATTCTATAAGTAAAACCTTTTTGTTTAGCAAAATCTGAAATAACTTGATTAAATTCCTTAGTTATTAAGGTAACATGATTGATTTGATTAAAAGCATATGGACTAATAGAAGTTATTGAATTCGGTAAATGTACTTCTCTTAGATTATTTAATTGATTAAATGTGCTTTCAGGAATGCTTGTAATTCCTTCTTCTAAAACTATTTTATTAACTCTATCTTTAAATGAAAACTCTTGACCTTGTAAATTAACTGTTCCTTTAACAAAATATTCTCTTAAACCAGCAGGAACTGAGATTATTTGTGTAAAATCGTTATTGTATAAGATTCCTTTGTATGAAGCAAAAGAGTAGTTTCCGGATTCAACAACTATATTTGTTAAATTGGGTGTATTAAATATTTCTTTACCATCTCTTAAATCACTAGTTTCTTTAGGAATAACTATTTCGGTTCTTGGGTTTTGACCAGGAGTAGAAAGAATTTCAATGAAATTATTTCTATATAAAATTCCATCTCTTGCAGAAAAATTAGGATTTTCTGAATTAACTTCAAATGAAACTAAGTTGTGACTTCCACCCCTATAGCCTATACGATTAACATATCTACCTACTGATAATGTCTTTACTTTGTCATTATTGAATAAATCATTAAAAATAGATTCTACTTTAATATTTGAAACAGTATCTGGAACTATTGTATTAGGGTTTGTTGAATTAAAAACAGATAATCCGTGTCAATATCTATATTGAATACCTTCGTGATTTGTAGATAAATCAATTATGGTATCAACTCTATGATCTGGAGAAATTGCTTCTGAAGATAAATTGTAATATTTATTATTAACTGAACCTCAAGTAGCATCAGAGTGGAATCATTCATGTGTCTCAGGATCTTCAACTATATTCCACTGATGAGCACCTGCTGCAGATCAACCTGCAACCATAACATTTTTTATTCCAATAATATCTAGCATAGCTTTGTATAAAGTACTATAACCACCACATACAGCGACTAATCTTGTCATAACTTCATGAGGTTCAATAGCGGGATGTGAAGAACCTGTTGCGTATTTAACATTACTTGTTATTCAATCAAAGATTGCTCTCATTTTTTCTTTTAAAGTCATATTAGAGTTTTTAATAATATGACTGTTAACAAACTGTCTAACTAACTCCTTTTTTTGGTCTGTATAGCCATTTTCTGTAACACCTGGTACTGAAACACTACCAGCAAATTTTGCAAATTGAATTGCTTGATTATTAATAAAAGCATTTGCAGCATTAATAGTTGTATTATTTGATTTTAAACTTCTATTAATTGCATCTAACTCTGGATAATTTTGTAGTGGGTCTAAATCTGCAGCGTCTTTATCTACTTTCTGTGCATTTTTATCAAAGTTTCCAACTGCATATGTAGGTTTAGAATCACTAGTATTTTTTAAATTGTTAATTAATTCATTAATACGTTTAAATTCATCTATTGTATATGAATTTAAACTTTCTATTTCTTGTAAATTATCAAAGTTTAAATTAAAATACTTAAGTTTTTCCTCAAGTTTATCTAAATCATCTACAATTGCTTCATATTTATAAGTTGCTTCTTTTTTAATATCATTTCTCTTAGAAATTACAGTTTCTAGATTTTGGTGATAATTTCTAATTTGAGTTTCAAATCTTTGTTGATTTTTATTATCAATACTTGTTTCTGTTTTTTTAGGTTCCGATGGTTTTGGTTCTGATATTGGTTCTGAAGTTGAATCTGCGGGTTTTTCTGGTTCTTTTTTATCCTCTATTGATGGTTCTTGTATTTTTGCATCATGATTATTTGGTGCTTTAGGGGTTTCTGATGGTTTTTTTTCTTCTTCCGGTTCTTTGTTAATAGTTTGTTTAACTTCTTCTTTACAACTTGCAGTAAGTATAATTGGTAATGTTACTGATGTTAAAAATAAACCTTTAGTTATCTTGCAATATTTTTTAATCATAATATTAAATATTATCATTTTATTTTATTAATTAAATTAAAAATAATGATAATAAAACATAAACTTTTGTTTATGTTTTATTAAATTTATTAATAATAAAATCAAAATCTAAATCAGAAGTAGAATTTAAAATTAAATCTGCTTTACTGAAATCTTCATTAGAACCATTTGTAATAGCTATTGCAAGCATTTGAGCATCCTTTATACCTTGTATTCCAGCTATTGCATCTTCAAAACCAATACACTCACTTGTTTTTAATCCAATTCCATTAGCACCTGCTATAAAGATATCTGGCGCAGGCTTACCGTTTTTAATGTAACCAGGATATACAATATAATCAAATAATTCAAATAATTCAAGTTTTTTTAATATATTCGGAGCATTAAAACTACTTGAAGCAATAGATAATTTAATGTTATGTGATTTTGCTTTTAATAAGAAATTTTTAATATTTGGTAAAACTGAATCTTTATTAATTTCTGTATTTAGTAATTCTTTATATAAATTATTTTTAATTTCACAAATATTTAATAATTCTTCTGTAGATAATTTTAATTCTGGTTTTTTTAATTTTATAATTTCTTTTAAGGTTTCTAATCTAGGTATACCACGAAGTTTTTCATTATCTGCTTCAGTATAATCTATACCTAATTTTTTGACAACTTCTTTTCATGATTTATAGTGTAATACTGCTGTATCAGTAATAACACCATCTAGGTCAAAAACAAATCCTTTAATCATTTTTTACCTCAAATGTTTGTCATTCATGAGTAATTTTTGTTTTTTGATTATTTATATAGATAAATCCTCTGAATTTTAAATCTGAAATTAATTTAATTTTAAAATGTGTTTGCTCAACTACTACTTCAAACAATGCACTTTGATATCTAAATCTGTATGTTAACTTATTTCATTCATTAGGTATTTTTGGATCTAAATATAACTTATCATTATGCCAATCTAAACCGCCAAACCCAAATACAATCATTTGATAAATAGCTGCTAAAGAACCAGCATGAATTCCAGCATCTGAAGTATGCATAGCCGGACCTAAATCGATGTTAATTCCATATTTAAAAATTTTGTATGCTCTTTGTATCATTTTTAATCTTGCTGCTTCAATTACATATGTTGCAGGAGACAATGATGAATCATGGGTTGTAATTGGTTCATAATATTCAAAATTAGCCTTACGAACTTCTTTAGAATATAAATGAGGTAATATATTTAATAATAAAACTACGTCTGCTTGTTTTACAAGTTGAGCAGATAATAATTTATTACCTTCTTTGGTATTAAATAATTTTTTACCTGCATCCCCTAGCATTTGAAATTCAGAAACATTAAGTTTAGGTAGTTTTAAGAATTGATCATTTTCAGCTATGATGAAATCCTTGTTTGGAACTTGTTGAATTAATTTTTCAGAAACTTCTTCTAGTTTAGATACATTAATTTTGTAAGGTATTTTCTTTTCAATTAAGTGTCATAAACCAACTTTATGTTTTTTAAGATATCTAATATATTTCAATGCTAAATCTATATTATGTTTAGCAAACATATTAATATATGCATTATTATCAATATTACCCTTATATTCATTCGGTCCCATTACATCTAAAATTGCATATGAACCATCTTCTTGTAATTCTGCTCTATTTGAATAAAAAATAGCAGTATCAATAATCATTTCATAACCCATTTGTTCCATAAATTTCTCATCACGAGTTACTTGGTAATATTGATTAATAGCATAAGCAACATCTGCAGAAACGTGAATTTCTTGTCTTCTAGAAGCAATTGGTACTTGTTTTCCTGTTACTACATCTGCTTGACCTCAATATGGACAAACTTCTCCATCTGTAGGTCAAGCCATTTCTCAAGGTATTTGTGCACCATGTAAATTACTTTCTTGTGGTCTTTCTTTAATTTCTTTTGCTTTTTCTCTGGCACCCTTGATACCTTTGTATCTATAAGTTAATAAATTACGTACTACTCTAGGATTGTTAAATAAATAAATTGGATTTATAAAGAATTCTGTATCTCAATATGTATGTCCTTGATATCCTTCACCTGATAAACCTTTTGCTCCAACATTCATATTTGTAGAGTGTCTAGGAACAAAACCATTTAAATGAAAAATTCCAAAGTCTAAAGCTAATGAGTCGTATTTACTATCTTGACCATTCCCTTCGATGTTCACATAGAATTCTTTTCATACTCTTTGGTGCATTTTTAATATTGATGCATTTTTTAAAGAATCATAACTTTGTTTTAAGAGTTCATTGTGTTTTTTATCAGCATTTTCTTTAACTTGTGCTTTTCTTAATAAATATTTTTTTGAATCAACTGACGTATGAACTGACATTAACTTTTCAAGAACAATTACATCACCTGCAACTGCTTTAGTTTTAAGTTTAAAACCGACATATCTACGTTTCATTTCAACAACATAATCATCATTTCCACCTTCTATCAGTTTTCCATTTACATAAAACTTAGTGATTAAATTGTGAATTGCTCAACGTTTTGTTGTTGTTGTGTGTTGCTCCATTTGTAATGATTCAGTTGTGGGACGACTTTTTAGTCCTTCTCCAAAATGTTGAGTTCCTGAATTTGTTACTTGTCCATTAATTGCTGGTTTTAAAACTATTTCTACAGGTTGATTTTCTGTTGTAGATAACACCTTAATTTCTATTTTTTGTGAATAAACATTAGCATCATCTCTAGAAACAAATCTTTCAAAAGTAAATAGATACTTTCCATGACTCCTTTCTACTTCAACTGTTCTTTTTAAATATCCATCACGAATAAATAATGTTTTATTATATGAATCTCTTTTTTTAACATCAAATGTAATACCATTAATTAAAATGGGGTTAGTCATTAAATCAGCTAAATTCGCTAACTCAGGTACATCATCTTTGGTATCTTTATTAAACATACCATTAACAAAAAAGTCTTCTTTGTTATATGAAGTTTTCTCTTCATCTGCACTACGTATTCCTAAATAACCATTACCTAAAGCAAATATACTCTCTGTTTTTGCAGTTACTGATTTATCGAACTTCACCTGGGAAATTCTTTTATTTTCTAAATCATATTTTAAAAAATCCATTATGCTCCTATTCTTTTATTAAAATACCTTCGTATGGTCTAAATACATTAACTACATTTTTTTGATCTTTATAAGTTGATAATAATTGAGTTCCTAAATTAATTTTTTGATGAACTTCTTTATCGGTTAAATTAATATATACAGTTAATTTAGTATCATTAAATGTTCTTGATATTTTAACCAAAGCATTTTCAGTTAAAGAAATTTCTGATTTACCTAAAACAAAAACATCTCTGTATTCATTTTTACGCATATCAATTAACTTTTTATAAAAGTGGAAAATACTTGTTTTGTCTTTTAATGCATTTTCTACATTAATATATTCTTTATTTTTACCTAAATTTAATCATGGTTTATTACCTGCATTAAATCCTGCATTAATTGTATTATTTCATTGCATTAATGATCTTCCAGCGTCTCTTGAATTAATATTTAAATATTTGATAAATTCTAATTCACTATATATTTTTTGTTCATCTACTAAAGATTTGAACCCATTATGAATATCAACATCTTTAAATTCGTTTCTTGAATTAAATTGAGTGTTTAGCAATCCAATTTCTTCACCATAGTATAAACATGGAATACCTTTTAAAGTTAACAACATTAAAGCGTGTGCTTTTGCACTTTCTTCTCTAAATATTCCTTCATTTCCTCACCGTGAAACACTACGTGAAGTATCGTGATTAGATAAAAAATTAGTAAACATATGTGGTTTTATATTTTCATTGTGTTGGAATGGTTGTTGTTGGTATACAAATTCTTTGTAATTTCAGTTTGCATCATAACCATTTCTTCCTGTTTTACCTCAACCTATTCATCATCAAGCAAAATTGAAGTAATTTTGTGAAACTTGATTTTGTCCTGAACCATATTCTAATAATTCTTCTGCAGTAATTCCTGAAGCTTCTCCTAATGTATATGCATCGGGTTTGTTTGAAAAAGCTAATTTATTAAATTCTTTAAGAAAATCTACTGCGCCATCACATCAAGCAAAATAAGGATTACCTTGAACATTATCAAATGTTTTTGCCACATGTTTGATAGCATCTAATCTAAATCCTCTAACACCTAAGTCATATCAAAAATTAATAACATCAACCATTGCAGCGATTGTGTTCGGATGAGATCAATTAAGGTCAACTTGTTCTTTTGAAAATAAATGGAAATAGTATTTTTTAACACTGTCAACATATTCTCAAGCAGAACCACCAAAAATACTTTGTGCTTGTTTTTCTTGTTCTGTTAATTCTTTTCTTCAAATAAAATAACTATGTTCAATATTGTTTTCTGATTCAGAAGCTTTTTTAAATCATTCATGTTCATTTGATACGTGGTTTAAAACTATATCCATAATTATATCAATACCTAATTCAGATGCTTTTAAAGACATTTCTTTAAAATCTTGTAATGTACCAAATTGTTTTCACACAGACTTGTAATCTAATACATCATATCCTGCATCAACAAAATGTGTATCGTATGTAGGACATAATCAAATTCCGTTAATACCTAATTCTTTTAAATAAGGTAACTTTTCTGTAATACCTTTTAAATCACCATCTCCATCATTATTAGAATCATAAAATGATCTAGGAAAAATTTGATATAAAATTTTGTCTTCTAATTTAACTGTTTTCATTATTTTTTCTCCATTAAGATTGATGAATTAGGTAGCAATTCACCTTTTTTAAAATTAATTCTTGAACTAAATAAAATTTTATCTTTTGCAGTATATTCATATTCATAAGTTGAATTTGAGAAATTATGTAAAACTTGGAATAGTTTATTATCTTTTGAAACTTCAAAAATTAAAATACCATTCTTCACATCCACAGTCTTAAATTTTAAACTTTCAAATATTTCAGAATTCGTACCTAACCTAAAGTGTGGTGTTTTATTTCTAAATTTATTTAAATTTGAAACAAAATCAAAAACATATTCTTTAACTAATATATTGTCTAAGTGATTTCACTTTATCCCATTTACATAATCTGTTGTTTTATATGAATTTGGATGGAATGAATTTTTATATGGTTGTTCATTGAAATCATCAAATGGTGAGAACATACATTTTTCTGGTTCTTCACCTGAAACATCACAAGGTTTAGATTGTAATAATTCAGTACCTGCTAACATAAATTGTCTACCTTGAACTAAAACTGTCATCATTAAAGCCTGACGATACATTTCAATTCTTTCTAAAAAAGAAACATTTTTATTTGCAGTAATGTTTATTTTATCTCATAATGTAAATCCATCATGACAAGCAGAATATGCTAAATTAATTGATATATCGTTTGCAAATAATGAATAGTTATCACTTGCAAATTTAAATTCTTTAAAGTCAAAATCTTTTAAATTACCAGGAACAGATGTAACATATTTTTTAAATAAGTCTTTGTCATACTTAGTAATTAAACCAGGTTCTATGCTATTGTGTTCAGGTCCTTTTATTGAATCTCTTAAAGTATCATTAAAATAACCGAATGCTATGTTATTATCTGTCACTCCTTTAACATAAGAACTTTTGTGGTTTAAATCTGTAAATTTTCATGCTTCGCCATGTAAGATTATATTTGGATTAATTTCTCTTAGTTCTTTTGTTAATTCATCTATTGTTTCCTTGTGATGGAAACAAGATAAATCAAATCTAAATCCATCTATATTAAATTCAGTGGCAAAATATTTTAATGAATCGATTATCAATCTTTTAACCATAAATCTTTCATCTGCTAGAGGTGGATAGATAACAGGTTTATGTTTAGCATTGTCACGATAATAATATCCGGGTATGATATTGTTAAATATATTATTGGTCATCATATGATTATAAACAACATCCATAATAATTCCCACACCCTTTTCATGTGCTTTATCAATTAATTCACGAAATTCTTTAATTCTATTATATGGATCTTTTGGATTGGAACTATAAATTCCATTTATAGAAAAATAATTATGTGGATCATATCCTCAATTATAATTAGTTGTTCATTTATCACCTTGATTTTTTAACAAAATACTGTTATTTAAATCATTTACTGTGTATGCTGAATGTATAGGTAGAAATTGAACATGTGTCATTCCTATTTTTTTAACATAATCAAATAAATTATTTTCTAGTAATGAATTAAATGTTCCTAATTGATTTTTTAATTCATTTTGGTTTTTTAAACTTGTAAAATCTCTAACATGTAATTCATAAATAAATGAATCTGTATGATTGTTTTTTGTTCATTTTAATTTTCTAGGTTTTTTTCCTGCTAACTTAGAATCAATATTAACTAAAGCACCAAAACCTACTTTTGTTTCATCTCCTTGCCAATTAAAAGGTGCTAAAGAAATAGCATAAGGGTCTAAACAAATTTTAAATTCATTATTTTCGTCTCATATTTTATATTGATAAAAATAACCTTCGTATTCTAATGGAATATTTGTTCTTCAAATTACATCAAGTTTTTGTGAAGTAAATTTATAAACTTCCTTTGATAAATCATCTGGACTATAAACTAATACTTCTACCCTTTTTGCTAATGGTTGTCATATTTTTAATTGAATAAAATCTTTTAAAAATTTAATTCCTAAATCTGGCTTTTTATATGCAAATTTTTCATCAAAATCTTTAAAAAATTGTTTGTTTTTTCCTTGAATATTCATATTTATAATTATAATGTTAAAAAGAGTATTTAATTAGGTCTTTTCTATTTTCTTGATATATCAAAACAAAAAGAAAAAATAACTTTAAAAAGTTATTTTTTTGATTGGTTTTTGACTTGTTTTATTCTTTTTTGTGCTTGAAAATAGAATTAAAAGTTTTTTATTTATTTATTAGTAATTTAAAGAAAATTCTTGATGATAAAATTTAAAGAATTCAGGTTTAATATAATACTTACCAGCGATACTTACACTATCATTATCATAACCTCAAAAGGTAATAACAACTAATAACTCATCATTTAATTTTGAACATTTTTCATACTTTAATTCATAAACTATGTTTTTTAGTGCTTTACGGTCATTTAAACTTGCTACTAAAGGTTTGTTTAAGTTAAGTGGTTCATATAAATCTACTACTTTAAGTGAAATATATATTTCTGCTTGACCAATTATTTGTCCTTTTTTTTCTAATTGTTTTTCAAATGTTCTAAAGCCATTAACAAAAATTATATTCTTTTCTTGGAATCAGTTAGGTTTAATAGATGTAACTTCATTGCCAAAAATTCTGTCTACATCTAACATAAACGGAATTGGTTTAATTAAATTATGAAAATTTTCTGCTACAAAGTGTCCCCTTTTAGAAATAGAATAAATAGCACCTATGGATTCTAATTTTTGATATGCAGATACAACAATACTTCTCGAACAGTCCATTTTTTCCATTACATAGTGTTCTGAAGGCATTATCTTATTTACTGGTACTTTTTTTGAAACTATTAAATCAATTAAATAATCAACTACCATATTTGTTTTGGTTTTGATTGCTGATTTTTCAGAAACTTTAACTATTTTCTTTCTTTGATTATTATTATTCTTTAACATAACTCTATATTTTACTAAAAATATTTTTTATTTTGTTAATATAAGTAAAAAACCAAGAATTAACTTGGTTTTATTGTTTTGAATTGTCTAGAATGTATTTAATTTCTTTTTTTAAATCTTCAGTTTCAGGAGGTAATGAATTTAAAATAATATCTTTTTGTATAAATCCAAAACTTTTCTTTGCAACAATAACTAGAATAATTGATATAAATGCTAAAATCATTGATATTCATGATGTTGTATAGTTCATTTTGTTTGAAATTTTTTCAGCAAAAATTATTCAATTACTTTCATTTTCAGAAAAGATATATTTACCACGAGTTACTTCTGTTGGTTGTAATGCATTAATTAAAAACATTAATACAAAAACTAAAGGAATTAAATAAAATAATAATTTAAAATGTTTATCTCCATTACTTTTATTTGTATAAATTAAATATTGTATAAAACTTAAAATAAACAAAATCATAAAAGTAGTAAAAACAACTAATGAGTTTAATCAAGTAAATAATTCCTTTAATTTATATGCTGTAGATAAATTATAGATTTCTTGAATAGATAATCCTGCTGAAGATTCTCCTGAAGATATAAAATTATATTCAATTTCAATTCTTTGAGCAAATCTGTTAAACATAGTAAATTGCAATATAAGAATAATGAAAAAGAAGAACGATAAAGTACCTAATAAAATTTTTCTTCTTAAATAATTGTATTTTGAATCAAAATATTTAAACTTATTCATTAGTTAATTCTATTTTCAGTTTCTTTATCAAATATATGAATTCTAGGAACAATAAATTCAACATATACATGTCCATATAATTCATATTCTTCATTATTAGAAGCATTTACTATAAATTCTATATCCTCATTAATTTTAACTGCTATTAGTTGGTCTTTACCTATTAATTCAATATTAGTAATCTTTCCTAAAACAGAATTAGGAACTGATTTATGATGAATACGTAAGTCCTCACTTCTAAATCCTATTTCTAATTTTTGATTTGGTTTTAATAGTTTTGTTGTTTCAGGTTCTAATTCAATTTCAACCTTACCTAAAGGACTAAATACTTTTCCTTCTTTGTAAATTGCTTCAAAAGTATTCATTGTTGGAGAACCAATAAATTTCGCAACAAAGATATTAGCAGGTCTGAAATATAAATCTTTTCCTTTTCCACTTTGTTGAATTTTACCATCATTAAATACAACTATTTGATCTCCCATAGTCATAGCTTCTAGTTGATCGTGTGTTACATAAATACTGGTTGTGTTTAACATACGGTGAATATTAACAATTTCTCTACGCATGTTTTCTCTAAGTTTAGCATCTAAGTTAGAAAGTGGTTCATCCATTAAGAATACTAATGGTTTTCTGGCTATTGCCCTACCTATTGCTACCCTTTGTCTTTGTCCACCTGATAAATCTTTTGGTTTCCTATAAAGTAGGTGGTCAATTTTTAAGATTTTAGCAACGTCTTTAACTCTTCGATCAATAACATCTTTTCTTTCGTTTGCTATTTTTAAACCGAATGCAATGTTATTATAAACATTCATATGTGGATATAGAGCATATGATTGGAAAACCATAGCTATATTACGTTCATTCGGTAAAAGGTTATTGTATCTTTTATTGTTAAATAATAAATCACCTTTAGTAATTGAGTTTAAACCAGCTATCATTCTTAGTAATGTTGTTTTACCACAACCTGATGGACCTAGAAAAATACAAAATGTTCCAGGTTTAATATCTAAATTAATGTTTTCTAATGTGTAATTTTCATTACCTTCGTATTTTTTTGAAAGATTTACTAGTTTAATTTCTGCACCATTATTAGATGAATAAACTTCACCAACTTCTGAAACTAATGCGTCAATATCAATTGTTTCAAAACCATTTTCTAAATCTTGTAATTTATTTGTATGTGGTAACAATTCTTTAACTTCTTTTTCTTTATTTATCGATTTTTCTTTATTAAATTTAAACATTTTATCCTTTCACTGCTCCATCACTTAAACCACCAACTATATATCTTTGTAAATACATAAATAATGCAAAAGCTGGAATTGAAGCTAATAATGAACCAGCTGCATATGCACCTGCATTAACATGTTTTGGTTCAGCATTAATAAATATATCTAATCCTACTGCAAGTGTTTTTTCATCATTGTTAACTAAAACGAATTTAGGTAAGATAACATCAGTGAATGGTGTTAAGAAAGATCAAAGAGCAACCATTATTAATGCTGGTCTGATAACTGGAACTAATATCTTAAAGAACAATCCTCAATTTGTACATCCATCAACTTTACCTGAATCATCTAATTCTGGCGAAACAGTATCTAAATATGATTTTAACATAAATGTGTTTCCTGCTACTGAACCACCTGAATATATTAGAACAAGCATAAAGATAGATGGAATACCTATATTGTTCCCCATACGAACTAATAAATATAAAGAAATTAATGCAGTTGTAGCTGGTATCATTTGTAACATCATAATAATAGTTAAAGAATGTTTTGAACCTGCAAATTTAAATCTAGAATAAGCATAACCATTTAATGCCACTGCAACTGTAGAAATAATCATTGTCAATCCAGCAATAATAATTGTGTTTAAATATCATCTACCGAATAAACTACGTTCATTTTCAAATAAATATTTAAAGTTATCTAACCCAAAGTTAAAAGGTGTAATTGATATGATACGAGGGTTTGTTACATTGAAAGCAGCAAGCACCAACGATACAATTGGGAATAAGATTATAATAGATCAAAAGATTAATATTAAATAATTGAAGAACAATCATATTATTTCAAGTGTTGTTGGAGGTTTAGTGTCTGATTCGTTGAACTTTAATCTTTTTGGTGATAATTTTTGTTCTGAAACTTTGATTTTATCAAAAACATGTTGATAAAACCTATTTCTTAAAAATTTCTTAATCATCTTAATCTCTCCTTGACATTGATTTTATAAATCCTCTTGCACCTACTGCAATACTAAATATAGCTGCAAGTGTGGTTAACGCAGCAGCAAAGGCTTGATTTCCTTCAAAGTTTGCTGCTCCTGTAGTTAATTTATAAACTCATGAAATAATAATATCAGTTGAAGCTTCACCAAATATAGTAGATTCAGCAAAGTTTGGACCACCACCAGTAAAGATAGAAATTGTTGTAAAGTTATTAAATGCTCCAACAAATTGTCCTATTAGCATTGGTGAAATAGATAGTAATAATGATGGTAATGTTAAATATCAGAATAATTGTCTTCCTTTTGCCCCATCAACTGAACCTGCTTCATAAATATCTTTTGGTATTGATTGCAAGTTTCCTGTTACTAACATAAATATAAATGCATAAGCAATTCAAGTTTGGACAATAATTACTAATACTCTTGCTGAATTTATTTCAGACAATCAATTCAATGGTCTTTCTATTAAATTAAGAGATAACATAATGGTATTAATATAACCATCACTTCCTTCTTTAAATGCTGTTTTTAGGAATGTTAAAGTAACAAAGGCAGGAATTGCCCAAGGTAAAATATAGATTAATCTAAATATTTTCTTAAATCTTATTCTTTGACTATTAGTTAAAACAGCAATAATAATACCAAAACTAATAGGTAAGAAAGTTGAAGCAACTGTTCAAATAGCAGTTCAGCCAAGAACTCTACCTAATGATAAAAACATTTTATTTTCACGAAATTCTCATCAATATCCTCAGTTTTTCAATCCAACTCAATCGACAGTTCTTCCAGGCGCTTCATGTAGATACCCATAATTTGTAAATGAAACTAAAACAGATGTAATAATAGGTGTAGCTACTATAAATAACATTAACACTCAACCAAGTATTGAAATAACTCAAGGGAAACCACTTGTATTTAGTCATCTTTTTGTGTGAGACCACTTACTTGGTCTTGAACCATATTCTAAGTATTTTGCAACTTTATAAGCACCTAGTCCTGAAACAATAAAATATATGAAAACAAATACCATTAATAATACTGAGATTACTCCACCAAATAAGTATAATCTAGCATCTGTTAATATACCTTTATTTATATCATGTAAACTTTTTCCTAAATCACTAAATCCAGGTATTCCACCCATTTGGTCTCAATAAAACCCGAAAGCAAACGGAATAATTAAAACTCAAGCAAAGATACTAAAAATAGACATAATAATACCTTTAACATATTGCTTAAATAATAAAATTTCTGATAAACCAGGGAAAATTATTCCTAAAAATAGTGATAATCATCTTAGATTTTTCATTGTTTCGATTGGAATAGATTTTTGTGCTTCTGTTATTTTACTTTCATAAAGTTTTTTATTAACCTTTGTTTCTGCAAATTCTCTTCAGAAAATTGTCTTTAAGATTTCCTTATTTGCTAGAGATTTTGATTGTAATTTAACTTCATTAATTGATTCTTTTTTCTCTATTTTGTATTCATATAGTTTGTTTTTATAAGCTTGTTTTGAAATAACTTTCTCTTGAAGTTTTGCTTTTAATTCTTTTATATTTTGGTTATATTTATTTTTAATTTCATTAAATAAAATTGTATTTTTTTCTTTTTCTTTAGTTAACTCGCCACTTTCTTTTAATTTAAATATTTTTGTTTTAGCTAATATTTTTTCTTCACGATATTTCAATCTTGTTAACCTATAATCAATAAATCTTTCTTTTAATGCTTTAGATTCTTCTAAATTAAACTTACCTTCATAGGTATAACTTTGTTTTGATTTACCAATTAAGTATTTTAATTGTGATTTTAATAGTAATGAAAATTCATATTGATTTCTTAAAATATTAGTTTTTGAATAATAAGTTTCAAAAGATATTTTTACCAGAGGATTATTTGAATTATTTTTATAGTTTAATAATTCGTTTGATATATTAACATTTTTCTGTGTTATTTCTTCTAAAGATAAATTATTAAAACCAAAAGTAATTTTTGGTAAATCAGTTACTCTTTTACTTAAAAATCCGTATAAATCTTTATTTAGTTGCAATTTTGCTCTTTGTTTATTGAAAAGTTTTTGCTCTTTATATTTTGATTTAATGTTTTGAACTTCTTGAACTGATTTTAGTTTGATTTTCTCAAAAAGTTCCTTGTTTTTTTGTTCTTTAGCTAAAATTAATTGTTTTTGTTCTTCTATTTTAGCTAACGATTCAATCTTCTTATGTTTATTTAAAGAATTTAATTCACTTACCTTGCTTTTATATTCGTATTCTAACTGTAATATTTTTTGTTTTGATTCTAAAATAATTGCTTGTTTTTCTCTATGATAAAGTTCTTTTTCTTTTAAATAGGTTTGATTGTATTTTCTTTCAAGTTCATTTTTACGTCTTAATAATGACAATCTTTGTTTTTCAATTCCATCAAAGATTTCTTTAAAGAATTTACTTGATTTATTACCTAACTTATCTATTCAAACTTGTTCAATTGGTAATAACTTATCTTTTAATTTACTAATATCAAAATCAAAATCATTAAAAGTTGTTATATATAATTTTAAAATATTAAAAATTGTATATTTTTTGAATAATTCATTTTCTTCATTCTTAGTTGTTATTTGTAACTTCTTAATATTTTTTACTTTATCTTCTAAATCATCTGCAGATTTTGTGAGTGAATAAACAAATTCTTTTGCATAAGTTTGAGTATCTTTTAATGAGTGTTTGATTTTCTTTATTTCAAAATTTAATAATGAAACACTAGATTCACTAAAAGCTAGTTTTTTAATTGAATCTTTTAATACAGCAACCTTATTTTTATAAGCTACTTTATGACTATCTAAATTTCTTTTTAAATTATCCTGTAATTTTGTTCTAGCTCTTAAGAACAAGTCTTTATCTATATTTTCTTGATTTTTTATTTTAGTTGCTTGTCTTGAAAAAATGTTATAAACTTGTTTTTTATAAGCTTTTATATTACCTGAAGCAGCTGGTAATATATTATCGAACGTTTCGCCATATCAATTATAAAGTTTTAATTCTTCCATAATTATTTGCTCCGTCCTTTGTGTATTTTATATCATTCATAATAACTAAATTTTCTCTTTATATAATATTGAATTGCATAAACTATTAATGTTATTGTTATAATTCCAGAAACCAAGGAAACTAGTGAACCTAAAACTATTTGAAAATTAGTTAAATTATCTGTTCCTTGATAAAAGGGCAATGCAATTAATGTAACAAACACGATGATTCAAATGCTAAAAAAGAAGTACCCAGCAGTTAATTTATTTCTCAATAAAAGGATATAAATCATAAAAAAGATAATTATAAATGTGTTAGCAAAATATGAAACTAATGTCTTAATTGAAATATTTTTTGCTAATTCTGAGATTTCTTCTTTAGACAATTTCTTGATTTCATCTGTTTGTTTAATTCCATATCCAAAAGGAATTAAAACTCATATAAGAAGCACTGCTGTAAGCAGTGCTAATAATGTCATCAATATATAAAACTGTGATTTAGTTATATTTGTTTTGTATTTTTGATACATTTTATTTTGTTTCTATAATAACGCTTGTTGCAGTTGGGTCTGTAAATGTGCTTGCTCATTCTGAGAATAAACTTGATAAATTATCTTCAATTGCACTTACAAATTGTTCTTTTGTAGTTACACCTTTTCCTTTAAGTGTTTTATAAAATTCTGCATTTCCAAATGTTCTATCATTTCATCTTCCTCATACATGTGAGAATTGAGGGTTAGATGAGTCGAAACGTGTTGGTTGTGTAGTTAAAACACCAATACCATTATTTTTTAAATCTTTTGTTGATGTAACAACTTTTAATATTTTGTCAAAACTTAGCAATTTATCATATTTAGCTAATTCATCAATAACTTGTTGACCTTTATATTCTGAAGATGTATTATCTTTTTTAGGCATATTTTTATTTGCTAATTCTGATCTAACTAATGATGAAATACGTGCTGCATTTACGTAGTTTCCGAAATACGCTTTTGCTACTTTTTCAATTGTTGCATCATCTACTGTTGTTTTTGCTGCTTTATTTGAAAAGACTTTAGCTTTAGCAACAACTTTTGATTGTAATTCTTCTAATTTGTTTTCTTTAATTGCGTTTGAAATTTCTTCAATTAATGGTAAAACATCTGATTCTTTATTATCTCCGTTTGCACCGAAAATTATTTTTTCCACTTTTCTCATATGGAATGAACCTTTATTTTCTCCATTTTCTGCTTCTTGAACAATATTATCTTTATATTCTTCTGATAATGCAGCAAATGCTCCGTCCTTAAGAATTTGCGCTCCTACTTGTCATGGTTGGTTACCTTGTCCACCAACTAATTGATTACTTCAATCATTTGTAAGACCTAAAAGACTTGCAATTGTGTTTCTTAATGGTAATGTGGAAGTTAATGAAGAATTTAATGTATTGTATGATTCATCAGAAATAAATGTTGCTTTTTTATCTCCTGTAATTTGCATTTCTGATGCAGGTATCATATTTTGTTCTGACATTGGACTTGTAGCATCAGTTGTTTTTTCTCAAGCATTTCAGTTAATTCCTGCTGTACTTATTGCAATTAATGGTTTTAAAAATTCACTTGTTGCTGTTTGTAATTCAGAAATTGATGAATAACCTAAATCTTTTGATAATTTATTGAATCTCTCAAATTCTCTTGAATTTTCTTGCTCAATACTTCTATTAATTTCAGTTTGTCTACTATCTGCAAATGGAACTTTTGAATCTGTTTTAAAGTATTCATAATATGATTTTGGTTGGAATGCTAATTTTAATACTTCAGTAATAGCTTTTTTTCTTCCTTCACTAGCACCATTGTTTCTTGAGTTAACCATATAAGCTCAAGAACCTTGTGCTTGTTTATATGGAACTGTTTCATTTACTTTAAGAACATTGAAGAATGATTTAGCTTTTCCTGCACGTTCTGAGTTTTGAACATCTCATGTTCCAATTAAAGCATATGATAATTTACCTTCTGACATAAATTGCATTAATGAATCATGAACATTACCCATATTACTTACATATAAACCTTGTAAGTCACCTTGCTTGAACCCTTTTCTACCTCATACAGTTTTAGTGAATTCTGTTTCATTCTTAATGTAAGCAGCTTCAATAATTGGTCAAACTAAATCCGCAACTGCTTCAAGACCTTTTTTGTAAATTTCGTGATGCTTATCTGTTTTAATAAAACCAGAAGTTGTTTTTGTTCCATCATAATATAAAATTTTTGAAGCTAGAATATTTGCAAAATTCTTACCAAATGCTTCTTGCTCTTCTTCAGATAATGAGTTAAAGTATGTTTCCATACCCCCATAAAAGACACCATTACCATATCAAAGGTCTTGTATTCTTAATACTGTTTCCCCTGCTTCAACTAATTCTTTTAATGTATCTGTGTTAGTATTGTTAAAAATTGTTCTTGTTTCTTCTTCTGATTTATTTGAAGCTAAAATAATTCCTTCTTTATTGTGTCTTAAACCAACAAATTGTTCTACATTTCTTAAACCATCATTTGATTTTCCAACAACTTTACCAAATGCTTCCATTTCTTGTCTTTGAACATCTGATAAATTTAAATTTGTTGCTAATTCACTAAATAGTGTAGGTGAAAATACACTTAAATCTACTAAAGCATTTTTTTGGACAAAATCAGTTAAACGATCTTGAGGTCCATAAAAAATATCTGGTACTAATGGATCATTTAATCCTTGAACACCAAAATCAAGTGCAGATCAAACATCCTTGGTTATTGTTTTAATACGGTAACCTTCTTTGTATGATTCTGTATTTTGGAATTTTTCAATAATTTCTTTATAGAAATTTTGTTGAACTCCATCTACTGCTACAACAATTTCTTTTGATTCACTAGATTCAGAACTACCACATGAAGCAGCAGCTAAAAATCCTGCAGTTGATAAAAGTGATGAACTTAATAAAAATAATTTTCTTTTTTTCATTTTTCCTCTTTAATTAATTAAATAATGGATTATCTATTCAAAAGCTAATTCATTTTTTTGATATGCAACTATGTTAAAAAGTATACTTAGTGGACTTAAAAGTAATATCCCAGTTATTCCACCAATAATTCCGATTCATTTATTAAACTCAGTTTTAGATAAAATGTACATAATATGCATAAACATAAAAACTTGAACCAATCAAGATAAAATAAAAATCGATAATAATACTCTGAATTCAAATTTCTTTAATACTAATAAAATATTTACTGCATTTGAATTGTCATTTTTTTCATTTACTATTTTCAAATACATATACAAAAATACTATTTGAATAATTAAAATCAAAATATTAGAAAATATATTAAATAAATATTCTAAAATTTTTGGTTTGTATTTTCTTTCTAATGGTAATTTTCCTAAAAAAAACCATCGTAATCGATCTTTAAACGATATTTTTTTGAATTTTAGCTGCCTTTCCATAATCCTAATTTAATTTTAATATTTTTTATTATTTTATTTATATATATTAATTATAAAAAGATGTTTTTTTATTTATAACTTGACATATCAAGATGTATTTATTTAATTAATTTGTAAACACCTAATTGAATATCGTTTGAACCAATTATTTCTTTTCCCTTAATTTCATAACCATATGAAATAAGTTGATTTATTTCTTTATAATCTTCTTTGAATTTAATGTTTGTTTGTTTTAATGAATCATTATATATAACTAATATTAATGTATTTTCATCTTCTTTTCTTACTGTTATATTATTTTCTGTTATATTAGATTGAGAAAAATCAATAATATCATTTGGGTTAACAATATATTTAATATCTTGTTCTCTAAGTGATTTATATTCTTTTCTTAAATTAATTAATTTAGAAATTATTTGATATGATCCATTTTCATTTGCTATTAAATCTTCTACATAACCTTCACCTTTTGAAGTTAAAGTTTGGATTAAATCATTTGGTGATTTCGCTTCCTTAAAATAAACTCTCTTATTTTTATCTTTTCAATAAAATGCTTCTCTGACATTTATATCACCTTTGCTTTTATTTCCACCTTGCATTAATATTTCATTTCCATTGTATAAAATAGGCATTCCTCCTCTTGATAATAATGAAAATAAAGCAGATAAATAACCGGCACGCTCTTGTAAAGTCAGTTTATGTAATTCTAAGTCAAGTGATGTTGTTGTTTTGTGGGTTTTATAATTTGCTATTCATCTATCTATATCATGATTATCTAAAAAAGGAAGTCACTGTCTTTTGATCCCATTTATAGAACTAAAAGAATTAATTAAGTTTACTTCATTATCATAATTAATAAACGGTTGAAGTGAGTATTTATAATTTTCTCCGTCTATAACTGTACCAAGAGCAGGTTCAAAATCTCTAGTAAATCAATATTTATTAGAATTACCTACACTTTGTCATCATTCACCAAACATAAATGCAGTATCAGATGAAACACTGTGTCCTTTATTTTTTAAATTATTTAATTCTTCTTCAACTACTTTTCTTCAGGAATTAAATAAACTTGTTGTTTTTCTATTATTTAAATCTGTTGGCTTATTTTTATTTTCAGAACCGAAATAATGGTAAAAAGCATCATATCTAAAACCATCTACACCTTTTTTAGTTCAAAAGCGATGGATATTTTCTATTTCTTTTTGTACTTGTTTATTAGTTAAATTTAAATCAGGCATACCTGACCAAAACTGTGCAACATATTTTGCTTTCGTATCATTCTGATGATATTTATCAATATTAATATTTTTGAATAATTTTCTAATATTTGTATCTACTCCTTGTCCTTTAGATTCATCATTTTCATAAAAATAATAATAATCTCTGTATTTTGTATCACCTTGCAGTGCTTTTAAAAATCAAGGATGTTCATATGAAGTATGGTTTAATACCATATCTATAACTACTTTAATTCCTTTTGAGTGTGCTTCTTTAATAAAATCATCAAATGCTTCCATACCACCTAATTCTGGTGCTATATTTGTATAATCTATAACATCATAACCATGATAACTTGATGCAGGATGAATAGGAGAAAGATATAATGTATCTATTCCTAAATTTACAAAGTAATCTAAATTATTTTTTAAACCAATAAAATCACCTATTCCATCACCATTACCATCAGCAAACGAATAAACTGTTAGCTGATACATAACATTAGAAGGTCTAAATTTTTGATTGAATTCTGCTTTAAATTCTGCTTTGGCAACTTCATCATCATAAGTTAAATTTTCTAAACTATTGATTCTATTTATATTATTAAATGATTCATCTCCCCAATCCTTCAGTGTTTTAATTTCTGATAATTCTTCATAATTACTTTTTATGTTTTTATTACAAGAACTAATAATTATTCCTGATAAAGCAATAGGAATCATATTTATTAATTTAGTAAAATGTTTTTTAATTTTCATACTTAAATTATATATTTACCTTTTTATAAAAATAAAAAATATCAAATAAAAGAACTTTATTTGATATAACAAGAAATTAAATCATAATAAATTGTATATATAAGTATATCGATATGAAAAAATAAGAATTAGATTTTAAAAAAAAGAAAGTTAAATCAAACAAATAATAAAAAAACTAAGTAATTTAAATTATTTAGTTTTTTTATTATTTGGATTTAATTGATTAGATCTATTATCCTTATTTTGCTTGTAAGCAATATTATTTGAATTTTTGACATTTGATCTTTGATCATTAGGTCTATTATTCATAGTCCCTCCTTTCTTTTTATTTAAAAATATTTGATTTTTAATGAGTTTTTTTATTTTTAGAATTGATTCTTTATAATCTTCATCAGTAAAAATCTCTCATTTTTTCGAATATTTCTTTAACAAATAATTTAGTTCATTAGAAATATTATTATTATTCAAATATTTATTATTGATGTTTTTAAAAAATAAATCATTCTTTCCATCATTGATTTCTGCTGTTCTTCTTCTTTTTTGAAAGTCATCTGCAGATGTTTCAGAAGCACTTTTTCTATTTAACTTTATTAGCTCATAATTTTTAAGAACAACAAAAGTATAATCTACTTTAGGTTGAACTGAAAGCATTATTTTATAATAAGGTTTGTATAAGTATTTTCAAAACAGAATTTGTTTTTTATTAAAGTATTTCATCTCAATCAAAGTATCTGGAAACAAGAAATCATCTATCATATGTCTATCTATTAGTGAATAAGAATAATCAGACATTTCATTGATTTGTTTTAGTCTATCTTTA
Organism: Mycoplasmopsis felis ATCC 23391; assembly: GCF_000701865.1. GTDB lineage: Bacteria > Bacillota_I > Bacilli_A > Mycoplasmatales > Metamycoplasmataceae > Mycoplasmopsis > Mycoplasmopsis felis. The sequence goes on from NZ_JNKA01000002.1 coordinate 56,825, forward strand.
AAAAACAAAATTTGTGTTTGATAACCATTAGTTTTGAAATCTTCCATATATTTGAAAAAAACTTTTTCATCTGTTAATCTTTCATCAATAATCTTAATATTATTGGTTTTTAAAAACTCACTTAATTCTCTGATTATAGTTGATTTACCAGATGCACCCATACCAATAAAGGCAAATCTGATTTGTGATTCATTTTTTTCTAACCAAAATAAGTAAATAGAAAAAGTCATATATATTGCATTGATTAAGATTAATGTAATATCTAAAAAACCTATACCTGAAAAGAATAAGATGCTTGCGATGTTTTTAAAACACCAAATAATTCAACTTGACTTAAAACCAATAGTCATTAAAATTAAAGCTATAACAGAAACACTATTTGATGTTGATAATAAAATGGAACCTCATATAAAATTATTAAAGTTATAACCAAAATATTTATAATCTTTATAAATTAAATATTTAACTACTTTATTTATAAGAGGGTTTGTAAAATAAATATAAGAGGGTTTGTAAAATAAAAAACTAAAAATACGCAAAGTCCTAAAATAAAGATAATTAATAATATTTCTCATGAAATAATATATTTAGGTATATTTTTTGTTTTTCCTCTTTTAACTTTTCAAAATGTAATAATCATTATTAAAATATATATAAAGTTTAAAGTAGCATCAATCAATAAAGTATTGTAAACTAAATAAATAATTAAGAATATTGCATTTAATGTTGCAATTAAAAATCCTATCCTGCGTTTCCCAGAATCTCTAAAAATAGTTAGTTTTTAGAGATTTTTATATAACTATGTTATATAAACTTTTTAGTTTTTATACTTGTTAT
>NZ_JNKA01000003.1 GCF_000701865.1 Mycoplasmopsis felis ATCC 23391
TTCAAATTTTATAATACATTCTGATCATGGTTTTCAATATACAAATCAAGTGTATATTGATAAAGTCAAAAAATCTAATGGCACAGTTTCACTTTCTAGAATTGGGAACTCATTAGATAATCGTGAAATTGAATATTGATTTGGTATCATAAAAACTGAATTATTAAATGATTTAGATTATTCAGAAATTACTTTTGATGAATTAAATCTTAAAATAAAGGAATATGTTGATTGATATAATAAAGAAAGAATTCAATCAAATTTAGAATGAAAAACACCACAGCAAACAGCTATGATGTTATAATTTACAAAAATGTTAATTTTTTGTGTCCATGTTTAGAGATCCGAATATTTTTTCTTACCTATTTATTAATAATGATTTATTAAAAATCTAAATCATATCCTATCTCAATTTTTAATTGTTTATTTTGAGAATCGAATAATTCATTTACATTTTTATTTACAATTTCTTGAATACTATCATTTGAATCATTTGTCATTGATAATTTTTTAAATAAATTATCATAAATTTCATCTTTTATTTCAAAGAATATATCAAATTTAAATGAAGAAAAGAATTCATCAATATTTTTTATTAATGCATAATTTAAGTTTGTATTTCATATATCTGAACTATTACCATTGAATTCAATATTATCATTTCCATAACCACTTAAAAGTGAAACAAATAATGTGTTTTTCTCATCATCATATTTAACTTTATTTACTGTCATTCTAGAAATAGAAAACAAGTTTCATTGTTTTTTTTCTAAAATTTCTTTACTGTTTTTAGTGTTTATTAATTGTAGATTAAATCACCTTAAAAGATTTTCGTTTAACTTAGAATCTAAAGTTATTTTAGCAAATCTTTGCACTGAATTAGAAATTTTATTTGATAAAAAAACTGTATTTTCTTTTGTTTGATCTGTATCTAAAAAATCATTTAATTTAAATTCATCTTTATTATTATCATTTTTTCTTGAATAAAAACTTAATGGTATTAATGAATTTTGATTATTGTTATTTAATGAAAAATTTACAAAATAATCATAGTCTATATCATTGTAAATTTTTTGTTCTTCATGATACTTTTCTTGTTCTATAAACTCTTTTAATTCAATTAATTTTTGTTTATCTTCAGAATCAGTTTCATTTTCAATTAACTTAGAAATAGTTGAATAATTATCTAATACTTCAAAACTTTGGTCTTTTGGACTTTGAATTTTTATATCTTTATATAAACCTTCAGAAAAAGATCATAAATTATTTGAGTTTTGAGTTAATAAGTAATTTTCATATAAGTTTTTAGCAAAATATGCATTTGTATCAGCTAGTTTTTTAGTAAAATCTACAATCTTTTTAAATAATTCTTCATCAGTTAGTACATTATCGTTTTCTTTTGCTTCTTTTACTAAGTTATCATATTCAGATACAATATTATGCTTTAAATCATTATAATTATTTAATAATGTTTTAATTTCTGAGTTATTAGTGTTTTCAAAAAACTTGATTTTTAATTCATTTGAATTAAAAATATTCATCATTACAAATAAATTGTGTTCAGCAGTATATAGTTTCCCATTATTGTTTATTTCTTGTATTTTTTGAGATTCAAGACCTGTTAATTGAACTAAGTCTGAAAATATTTGATTTGTAAATACATTTCTAAACCTATTTAACTTTTGAACATAATCAAATGCTTTATCTTTAGCTTCATTATTTACCTTTAGAATTTCACTTCTTATATCTTCTATATTCTTTTTCAAACTATCATAGTGTTGAACAGAAATGATGTTATTATATCTTTCTAAATCTGATTCTTTGATTTTTTCTAATTCTGCTTTATTTTCGGGTTCTTCAAATCGTTTTTTTGCTGCTTCATTGATATTTTTGATTACAATATCATTAAATTTAGCAAAAATAAAATCATTAAATTCAATACCTTCAATTTCTAATAATTCCCTTTGTTTTTCCATTGTTTTTGTTTCAGAACATGCTACACTAGAAACAATAATTGAAGAAAAACCAAATAAAGTTATTAATTTCTTAATATTTTTCATTTGTTAATTATACAATAATTTATTTTGGACTTAATTATGGTAATAACTTTAAATATTTATATTATAATTAAAATAATTTAAATAGGAGTATATATGATTACATTAACAGTTTTTTTAATAATAGCTAGTATTTTACTAATTTTTGTTTCATTTTTAATGTCTCCGGATTCTAATGGTTTTTCAGGAGCATTAGTTGGTTCAAATGATTTGGATTTATTTAAAGTTTCAAAAGAAAGAGGTTTTAAAAAATTCTTAAAATATGCAATGGTTGTTTTGGGTTTTATTCTTTTAATAATCGTTGTATTAATTAGAGTTTTTGTTAAATAATATGGAAAAAGAAAAAGTATTAAATTATATTAAATCAAGTAAATCTAAATCTTTTTTAGAAATAGCTAAATATTTTAAAATTTCACCTTCTAATAATAAATCATTAACTAGTTTATTATCAGTTTTACAAAAAGAATATAAAGTATTTAAAAATTCTAAAGATGAATATTATGCTCCTGAATTAATTGATACAATCACTGGAATTTTAAATGTAAATGCAAAAGGTCAATTTGGATTCGTTGATTATAACATTGATGAAGTAAATAAAACAAAAGATAGTGTATATATAAGAAATTTTAATTTTAATACTGCTATACATAATGATGTCGTTAAAGTTTATGTTTTTAAAAATCCACATGAAGCTGATAATGAATTAAAAACAGGAGTAGTTGTAGAAGTTTTAGAAAGAACAAATCAAAATATTATTGGTTTTATTAAACAAAAAAATTCTTCAACTTATTTTGTTCCTGTTGATCAAAAAATGAAAAATGTTTCTTGATTAATTGTTTCAAATACTCTAGATGTTAAATTAAATGATTTAGTGTCAGCAAAGATTTTAAAATATGAAAGCAAAACAGTTTTAATTGAAATAGAAAAAATCATTACAAATGAAGCAGATCCAATGGTTTTTGTAAAATCATATCTAGAACAAATTAAAGCACCTGATTCATTTCCTGATTCTTTAAATGAAGAAATTATTAATATTCCTAAAAATATTGATAAAGAAGATTTAACCAATAGAATTGATCTAACAGACACAATGATAGTTACAATTGATGGTGATGATACAAAAGATTTTGATGATGCTATATATGTTAAAAAGTTAGATAATGGAAATTACTTTTTAGGTGTTTATATAGCTGATGTTTCTTATTATGTCAAAGAAAATACACAAATAGATAAAGAAGCCTTAAAAAGAGGAACTAGTATTTATTTAGTAGATAGAGTTATTCCTATGCTTCCTTTTGAATTATCAAACGGAATTTGTTCATTAAATCCTAATGAAAAAAGATTTGTTTTAGCTTGTGAGATGGAAATAGATGCAAAAGGAAACAATTTATCAGTTAATATTTTTCAAGGAATTATTGAAAGCAAATTTAGGTTAACTTATAAACAAGTAGATAGTTATTATAAAACACAAACCATACAAAACTTAGAAATCCCACATGATTTAAGTAAAATGTTAGATGACGCAAAAGAACTAAGTTTAATATTACATAAGTATAAATTAGATGAAGGATATGTTGATTTTGAAATATCTGAACCAAAAATCAAATTAAATACAGATGGTAGTGTTAAAGAAATACAAATTAATGAACGCGGTTTTTCTGAAGTATTAATTGAAGATTTTATGGTTAGAACAAATGAAACGGTTGCTAAATATTTATATGATCAAAAATTACCAGTTTTATATAGAGTTCATGAAATACCAGATGCAGAAAAGTTATTAAATCTAAAAAATACTTTAGAAACAGTAGGTATAAATTCAGACGTATTGCCTAAAAAAATTACACCTAAATCTTTTGCTGAATTTGTTGATTATGTCAAAACTCAAAGAGATGATGATTTTATGAAATTAACATTTTTAAGAACAATGCAAAAGGCTATATATTCAGATAATAATATTGAACACTTTGGTTTGGCTTCTAAATTTTATTGTCATTTTACAAGTCCTATTAGAAGATACCCTGACTTAATTATTCATAGAATAATAAGAAACTTCTTAATTAATAAAAAAACAAATGAATTAACTGAATTTAAAAACAATTTACCTACATTTGGTGATTTAAACACAAAAGCTGAACAAAAAGCAGTTCAAATAGAAAGAAATGTAAATGACTTAAAGTTTGCAGAATATTTAAAATTTCAAGTAGGTAAAACATTTAAAACACAAATTGTAAGTATTTTAAATTTTGGTTTCTTTGTAGAATTTGAATTTATGGCTTCAGGTTTGGTTCATAAAACAACACTTATTGATGGAACTTATGAGGCTAATGAAACACTTACACAATTAATCTCAGAAAAAAGAGTTTTTAAAGTTGGTGATTTTGTAGAAGTTGTAGTTTTAGGAGTAGATTTAGTTCAAGGTAAAATTGATTGTTGTTTATCAGATTTATATCCAAAACTTATGCTCAAAAAAGAAACTGAAGCAAAAAAAGGTAATCAAAATGTTTCCAAAAAATTTAGAAAACAGAAAACTAGTTAAAAATTCCTTAGGTTTTGATAGTGATTTATTTATTTACCAAGATAAAGAAATGTTTAATTACTCAGTTGATACAATTTTGTTAGGTAATTTCATTTATTTAAATTCTAAGATAAAAAGTGCACTAGAAATAGGAACTAATAATGGTGCTTTATCAATATTTGTAGCCAAAAGAAATTCAAATTTAAAAATAGATGCAATAGAAATACAAAAAAAAGGATATGAGTTAGCATTATATAATGTTCAATTAAATAATTTAGCAAATCAAATTAATTTATTTAATGATGATTTTAATTTATATTGACAAAGTTTTATAAAAAATAATTCAAAAAAATATCAAACAATTTTTTGTAATCCACCATTTTATAAATATGATGCTCATAAAATTAAAAATAATGTATCAAAAGAAAAACTAATTGCAACTCATGAAATAGAATTAACATTAGAACAACTAATTTATGGTTGTTCTAAAATAATTGAACAAAAAGGATTTTTAAGTATTGTTATTCCTGTTGAACGATCAATTGATGCATTTGAGATTATGCGAAAATATAAATTTGAACCCAAAAGAATACAGTATGTTTTTACAAGAGCAAATTCTAAACCTAAATTTGTTTTAATAGAAGGAAGATATCAAACAGGTTGAGGTTCACACTTTTTACCAAATTTATACTTACATAATAATGATGATAAATTAAATCATGATTATTTACCTGAAATTAAGAAATTATACAAACCAATTAAAATAAAATAGGAGTTTTATGAAGAAATTTTACATAACTACACCAATTTATTATGCTAGTGGTAACCTTCATATTGGACATTTATATACTACAACAATTGCATGAGCTTTTAAAAACTATAAAAAGTTAATGGGTTATGATGTTAGATTTTTAACAGGAAGTGATGAACATGGACAAAAAATAGAGCAAAAAGCAAAAGAACACAATTTAGAACCACAAGTATTTGTAGATTCTGTTGTTGATAAATTTAAACAAATGTGATTGGATTTTGATATTGATTATGATTTCTTTTCAAGAACTTCTAATCCTAAACATAAAAAACTAGTTCAAGACATATTTTCATATTTCTTAAAACAAGGTTATATATATAAAGGTAACTATGAAGGTTGATATTCTATTCAAGATGAAGAATTTTTAACCGAAACTCAAGCAGTTAAAAAAGATGGTAAACTGTACCATCCATCTTCAAATCATGAATTAACAAAAGTTTCAGAGGAAAGTTATTTCTTTAAAATGAATGATTTTTCTGATTGGTTAAAGGATTATATAAAAAACAATCACAACTTTTTATTTCCTAAGAAAATAGAAAATGAAATGTTATTTAATTTTATCAATAAAGGTTTGGAAGAATTATCTATAACAAGAACAAATATTAATTGAGGAATTAAAATAAACGAAGATACAAAACATACATTATATGTTTGATTAGATGCATTATGTAATTACATTACAATGTTAGATTTTGATATTAATAATCCAACAAGTTCAGAATTATTTAATGATTTTTGAAATGATGAAAATACCGAAGTAGTTCACATTTTAGGTAAAGAAATTTCGAGATTTCATATGATTTATTGACCTATTTTTTTAAAAGCATTAAATATAAAACAACCAACAAGGATTCAATCTCATGGTTGAATAATAACCCCAGAAGGAAAAATGTCAAAATCTAAAGGTAATATTATAGATCCCTATAACTTATTATCTAAATATCATCCTGAAATGATTAAATATTTCTTTGTTTCACAATTTCCACTAGGTGATGATTTGGTATTTGATGAAAATAGATTCATAGACGTAATTAACTCAGATTTAGTTAATAATTTTGGTAATCTTGTATCACGTGTTTTAAAAATGATTTCACAAAACTTTAAAAAATCTTTAAAATATCAAAAAAGTACAGATACCAACAATCAGGAAATTGAACTAGAAATAAAAAAATCAATGCAACTTTTTACAAACTACTTTGATGATTTTAAAGTAGATTTAGCATTTAATGTAGCTATAGAACTCGGAAATAAACTTAATAAATATATTGACATAACTAAACCTTGAACATTAACAAATGAACTCGATAAATTAGAACAAATACTAGTGAGATTATTAAATGGTATTTATGCATTTGCATGTTATTTACAAATTTTATTACCTAATAAAATTAAAGAAGTAGCACAAACATTGAAAATAAATAATTTTACTTTTTCAAAAATACAAAATTTCAATAAATTTGATGATGTTCTTCCAGAAGGTCAATATTTATTTTTTAATAGAATTAAAAAATAGGAGTAAAAATGATATATTCAAAAACAACTAAATTTATTGTTCCTAATAACGAATTAAAGGAATTTTTAGAAATATTAAAGAAAATAGTGCATAAAATAAGAATCCAAGAAACTAATTTATCATTTGAATATGGTTTAGAAAAACAAAAAAATGTTTTATTAATTGAAAGATGATCTACAAAAGAAGATTTTCATAATTTTTACAAAAAACAAGATATTATTGATGATTTTAAATCATTAGAAAATAACTGTTTAAAATTTTCTATTTTATTTGAATTAGAAATAAAGAGATAATTATAATTTTTTATATAAAAAATACAATTATTCTCATTAATATGGAATAAATATGAAAATAAACACAAAAAAAGAAGATTTTAATAGAAAAAGGCAGAAAAAATTACTAAAAAAAACAATTTAAGTAAAATATAAACAGAAATTATATATATATTATAAGTAGTAATATTTATGATTTCTGTTTATATTATTTAATATATTTAATATATAAAAGGATGAAAATATGACTAAAAAATTAAAAAAATATTTATTATCATTTGCAGGAATTTCATTAACTACCGCACTAACAGTTGCTGCATCTTGTGGTTCTGATGCTGGTAGTGAAAAACCGGTAAATAATAGAGAATTAGTATTAGATTTAAAAGATCAAGTAGATTGAAAATTATCACGTTTAACTTCAGAGACAAATTATGAAGAATTAAAAACAAGACTTGCTTCAATTAATACAAATGTTCAAGAAGCAACAGATGATGAAGTATCAAAATCAAGAGAAGCCTTAGAGGAATTGAATTCTCAAGTAGAAGAAAAATTAATAGCACTTAAAGGCGAAAATTACATTAAAAGAGTTCAAAATTCAGACCAAACAGGTGGATTTTCACAAGTACAAAAAGATTCTATTAAATTAGGTGTTTCATGATCAAATAGTAATGCTCAACACCAAGCAATTAAATCAATAGTTTATGAATACAATCAATTGATTGATAGTATTTCAAAAATGACAAATGAAGAAGAAAAACAAGCAGCATATAAAAAACATAAAATTTCTCCTTCATCTAAACCAGTGGAAGTAATACAATTTGGTAATTCATATGGTGATGCTGCAAACAGAGTTCAAAAAAGTTTAAGTTCAAAAGATCAATCAGGATTTGTTAATTTAATTATAAATTACCCACCAGTTGCTGCTATGTTAGCTCAATCAGAAATGTTGCTAAGTTTTAATTCAAAAAATAAAAATATTGAAACAGACATTAATGAATTATTTGACAAAAACTTTACAGGTGTAAATAGTCAAATTGAAGGTGTAAAAAAACCTAGCACATTTACATTACCATTGTTCAAAAGTACTAATGTTTTAGGTATTAATGGAGCTGTTTTAGGTTATTTCTTAGAAACATTAAAAGATTTAAAAGTTGAATTTGATCCAGCAGATAGTGCATATTTTGAACAATTTATAAATGCATCTAAATCAGATAGAGAAGAAGTTAAAAAAATCTGAGGAGAAAAAGTTGCACAAGCAGAAGATGTTATAGCAGAATACAAAAAAACACCTTTAACAAAATCAATATTTGAGACATACACAGAAATAATTAAATTTGCTAATACAATGCAAAAATTATTTGTTAAATCTGCAGTTGATAACCCTGATATTCATGTATTTGGTATTGATGATATTGCTGGTGTTTATGAACAAGCACTTTATGCAGCTATCGGAGCAGATGCTGGTAAAATGATACAATCAGTAAGTACCAACAACGGTAAAATTAGTGTTGATTTTACAACATTAGGTAACCAAAATGCAGAAGCACGTACAAAAACACAAGAAATGTTTAATGCATTATCTGAAGCATTTAAAGTTGGATCAGTTTATGCATTTCCTTCGGGACAATATTCATCAAGTGAACAAACAAAACACAGGATGGCATTTTCAATTGGTTCAACAGCTGGTTATGCTCACAACTTCAAGAAAAGTCCAGATGTTTTAGTTCGTTCAACTATTAATTCACTTGATACTGTCTTAAATCAAGATGGTGTATTATTCTTTAGAGATAAATTAGCAGCAAAAGGTAATAAACCAGGAGATTCTGAAGCAGTTTTAGCAAGAATAGGTGGAAGAAATAATAAATTATATAAATCTGGAACACCAACAGACCCTGCTCTTCCAAACGCAATTAAAGACACATATTATTATATGTCTAAAGATGCAGCAACAGATGAAAAAATTCAAAACTTAAAAACAGACAAAAAATCAATTATTGTTAATTTTGTTTTAACTGACCAACCAAGAACAAAAGCTCTTAAAGTTGAATTAGATAAAATAACTGATGGTTCTGTTGAAAACTTTGTTGTAGCAAATCAAAAAGGTGATGATATTTTATTCATTGTTATAAAAAATACAAGTGAAACTGATATAACAAAATTTGATGACATTGATAATTTAAGAAAAACCAATGAAACAAAATTCAAGGAATTATTAGCAAAAGCAAAATTATCAGTATTTCAAGAAACAGATCATACAATTGTTAATGAAAATGAATTATTTGCCCAAATAACACCTTCTAAATGAACAAAATCAGATCCTAAAAAAGTTTTATTCCTACAAGGTCCTTCATTAATAGGTGTAAGATCAAATAGTGAAGATGAACTTGCAACAAAAGCCTTTGTTTACTGATTATTAAATTACAAAGAAGAATTGACATACAAACAATTTGATAGACAAGGAAACATAGAAGAAGGTAAATCTTTAGGAAAAGGGGATCCAATAAGTTTTATTCAACAAAAAATGTCTTATGTATCAGGGACAAAAACATTAACATCATTACCTGATAACACATTCGGAAATAATAAATATTTATCAGTTGTATTACAAGAACTAAAAGCTTTAGTTGCTGATAATGATTATGTTGCATTTGAAGAACCAGGTGGTGTAGGATCAGATGCATTTAGAAATCAAATTAAAACAGCATGAAACCAAAAACAAAAACAATACACAGAAAAAGCAAATGAAGTTTCATTTGATAGTTTTATAGCTTTAACACAACTAGGACAAAATAAATAATAAAACAAAAATATAATTTGCTTAGGCAAATTATGTTTTTAAGATATTGAGAATTTATGAAAAAAATCAAAAAATTTTTATATTGAACAAGTAGTTTCATAGTTTCTTCTTCTGTATTATCCTTAGCTATGTCTTGTGAGAATGAAGAAGATAAAAAATATGAAATAGAATCATCAACTACATCTCCATTAAGATTTGCATCTCATGGTGATACTGAACTGAAGTTAAAGCTTAGAGAAAATTACTCATTTGAAGATACTCAAGCAATAAGTAATGAAAACAATGAAATAAAAAGAATCATTAATGAAGTTAATAAAATAATCAATAAAGAAGTTTTATCAAAAAATAAATTAGTTTATAAAACAAATAATAAATTAATTCCTTATATTGACGAAGATAAATCTATTTATAAAAAAACATTTACAGTTAAAATATATGGCAGAGATGTTATTTTTAAATTAAATTCTATTTCTTCTGGTTTAGATTTAGGTGATTATGGAAAAGAAGGTAGTGAAGAAAGTTTATACGCAAGAACTTTAAATTCAGTTGATACTTCTGTTACTTTTATTTATGATGCTTATGTAAATGATAAAAAAGTATCTAATTTAGCAGGTTTATCTGGTAAAGTTAAGGGCCAAAGCGAACTTAACACACCAATAAGTAATTTTGATATTGATTTTGGACCAGAACACTTTGTTTCTACTAATTTAAATTTTCAAGAACCTGAACTAGAACAAAAATCATTTAAAGCTTCAATTAAAAGTGCATCTGATGGTGATACATTTGAAGTTATAGCAAATGAAACTAAAAGTATAGGTGGAAAAATATCTGTTCAAAAGGGTCAATCATATCGTATCAGATTAATGGGTATAGATACACCGGAAAAAGGTATTACTAAACCTCAAGGATACGTTAAAGCAGCTCCATTTGAATATGCCTTTGCTTTAAGATCTAGTGAATTTGCAGAAAAAGTAAAAGAACAATATGGAAGTGATATTCTTGTTGCTTTTGTAGATGGTAAAGATGCTTTTGGTAGAGTTACAGCAGAAATTATGTTTGGACCAGAATATAAATATAGTTATAATTCAGAAATTTTACGTGCTGGTTTAACATTACCTTTAGCAAATGACACCTGAGAAACTGAATTTATTTTAAAAAATAAAAGTTCATTTATTTATCGTCTTTATCCAGAAATGTATAAAGCAGCAAAATATGCACAAGAAAATCAAAAAGGATTTTATAAATATTTTGATACACCAGATGAATTAACAACTTTTATATGATTATTTAAACAAAATAATAGTTATGATCCATTTTATGATAATGTTCAAGGAAAATCAAAAATAAGTAAATATGTTAAAAATTAGAAAGGAAATCAATGGTATTAATTAAAAAATTATTAAATAAACTTAAATTAGCAAATACCAAGGTTTCAGAAGAAGACATACAATTATTAGAAAAGTATAGGTCTGAATTTGAATTAAAAGAAAACGAAGTTATTCCTGCTATCGAATTAAAAAATCTAAATATTGATTTTGGTGAAACTTTAGCAGTAGACAACGTTAGTTTTAAAATACCTGAAGGAAAATTAGTTACTTTACTAGGACCATCTGGTTCTGGTAAAACAACTACATTAAATGCTATTGCAGGTTTATTAACTGTTACATCAGGAAAAATCTTATTTAAAGGTAAAGATGTTACAGATTTTACTCCACAAAGAAGAAAAATTGGTTTTGTGTTCCAAAATTATGCTTTATATCCACATTTAAGTGTTTATGCAAATATTGCTTTCCCATTAAAAAATGATTTTGATTGACAACATAAAACAATGTTGAAAAAACAAGAAGCGAAAAACGAAATTAGAATTTTATATTTAAGAGCTCTTGGGGCTTCAGAAGAAGAAATATTAAAATTAAAAAATACTTATAAAGATTGAAATATTATTTCTTCAGAAATTCAACACAAATTTAATGAAACATATGCTAAATTAGTTGAAGATTTTGAAAAAGCTCACACTGCTTATAAATTAGCTTTAGTTCATGAAACATCTGAAATTTCATTATTAACTAAAAATGTTTTAAAAACAAATACTAAATTACAAAAAGACACTAAACAAAGAATAGCAGACATTAAAGAAAAATACAATAGTGATTTAGTTAATAATTTATTACCTCAAGAATTAATGAAATCAGAAATTTTAAGTTCTGTTGAAAGTAAATACACTAAATTTGATTCAAAACTTTCTCAAGAAGAAAAAGAAATTAGAATAAAAGAATTACAAGAATTTACTGCTAATTTAGTTAATTTAGATTTTAATAATTTAGAATTAAACGATCGAGTTCAAATAGTAAAACTAGAAGAAAAAGTTCTAAAATTACTAACTAGATACAGATATATAAATAAATTAAATGAAATTAAAGAAAAATATAATCAAGAAAAAGCAACTACAAAAACTGCATACTTAAATGCTAAAGCTGAATTATCAAAAACACTAAAAACAAATCAAGAATACTTACAATTAAAAAGAGATGCAAAAACTTTACCGTTTGTAGCACAAAAAAGATTTGAAGATGAAGTTAAGTTTATTTCTGGTAAATATAATTTAGAAGCAAAATTAAAAGAAGAAAGAAAAGGACTAATTCCATCTATTTTATCAGATGAAGATAAGTTAAAAGTAAAAGAATGATTAAAATATGATATTTCTTTAAGAAAAGCTATTCACAATGAAGTTATGGAAGTTGCAAAAAGAGTTGAAATTGTTCCAATCTTACAAAAGAAACCTACTCGTTTATCAGGTGGACAACAACAAAGAGTTTCTATAGCACGTGCTATTGTTAAAAAACCAGAAATTTTATTAATGGATGAACCACTTTCAAACCTAGATGCTAAACTCCGTATCTCAACTCGTCAATGAATTAGAGAAATTCAACAATCACTTGGTATAACAACAGTTTTTGTCACACATGACCAAGAAGAAGCTATGTCTATTTCAGATATTGTTGTATGTATGTCAACAGCAAAAGTACAACAATTAGGTTCACCAATTGAACTTTATAATAAACCTAAAAATGAATTTGTTGCTCGTTTCTTAGGTATGCCTGAAATGGGTCTATTCCCTTCAGAATATAAAAATGAAACATTATATGTAGCAAATCAAAAAATTAAAGGTGTATCACTACCAAATTACAGTGATGTTCAATTACATGTAGGTGTTAGATCTGAAGATTTTAAAATTAAAACAGCAACTGATTCATATATGTTCCAAGGAAAAGTTATAGTTCAAGAAAACTTTGGAAAAGAAAGCAAATTAGTTGTTAATGTAGAAAATGTAGGAAAAATTAATTTCTTATTAGATAATTCAAGAAATTATGTAGTTGGAGATTCGATTTATTTTGATTTACCAATTCACAAATTACATATTTTCAATGCAGCTAGTCAAGAAAGAATTGAATATGAAATTCAATAATTCAAAGTTTCATTTATTTATAGCAAATCATTTAGGTTTTCTATATAATTGATCACTTACAAAACAATCTAAAAAGAAAGCTGCATTATCTCATTCTATTTTGGATAGAAAAACACCAATGTATATTCCTTTATTATTACTATTACCTGGATTTTTATTAATATTAATGTTCACTATAGTTCCTATGGGACTTAACATTTATGAATCATTCCGTGATAAAGATACTAATGAATTTACATTTGTAAATTATAGAAATGTATTTACAGACGTTCGTTTTGCAGTGGGGGTAAGAAACTCTTTTATTTATGGTTTAGTGGTTTTACCATTCGTAATGATTTTTTCATTATTGATTTCCTCTGTTATTGCAAAATTAAATCGAAAAGTTACTAAAGGATTTTGACAAACAATCTTCTTTATGCCTTATGTAACTAATGCTGTTGCTATATCTTTAGCATTCATTCAATTTTTTGGAACCAATGGTCTTTTAAATAAGATCGTTGGTGGTCAAACAGCTTGATTGAATTCAACAGATATTTATTCATTTAATGCATTAATAGCAATGTTTATTAATGGTGTATGAAGTGGATTGGCATTTAACATTTTAATTTTTACAACAGCAATGCTTGGAGTTGATAAAAATTTATATAAATCTGCTTCTATTGATGGTTGTGGTGAAATTAAACAATTCTTTAAAATTACCCTACCATCAATCAAAGGTACTATCAACTTCTTAATAACTTTAGGAATAATTGGTGGTCTTAAAGTATTCCCCTTAGCATTATTTAATAACATTCCAGAGAATGCATTTGCATCTGGTGGTGGAACATTAATGCTATATGTTTATTTAGTTACAAATAATGGTAACTTCCAGTTAGCTGGAGCAGCTGCGATTGCTTTATTTATTATCGGTGTTACATTTTCATCAATAATCAGAGGCGGTTTCTTTATGGTACAATTAACATTAAATAACTTAGGAGAAAGAAATGTTTGAGTTAAAGTTAAAGCTTCACAAAATACTAATTAATAAAAAACTTTCTCGTAGTCAAGAAAAAGTTTCCTCTCAAGTTATCGATAGCAATCCATTTTCAGTATTTCTTTCAGCTGCATCAAAATTATTAGTTTTATGCTTCTTTGGAGTAGTTATTTTGTTCCCATTCTTCTTAATGATTTCTATATCATTTATGACAGATGATGAAGCACAAGGATTATCGAATAATTTCAGAATTTTATCTGATTTTGAAAGTGGTTCAACATATTATTCAGGTGAAGGTCTAGATGTTCGTCCATGAGCAGATGTTGTACAAAACACATATGCTAGAGCTTTAACTTCGGGATATTGAAAATCAGTAGGAATTACATCTTTAAATGTTATTGTTTCAGTTATTTTAAAAGTTTTATTAACATTTTTAATGGGTTATGCCTTTTCATTAAGAAGTTGAAAAGGGAAAGGTTTTGTTTGATTTGTAGCACTTTCTCTATTAGTCTTACCTGAAGTTGCTTTATTATCAGGACAATATACTGTAGTTATTAGAACAGGATTAAGATCTAATTTATTTACTATTGTTTTAGCTATTTCATTACCATTTGTTTCAAGTATTTTCAATACTGTTATGTATAAAAATGCATTTGAAGCAATACCTGGAAGAATCAAAGAAGTTTCATTAGTAGATGGAGCAGGAGGATTTAAATATTTATTTAAAGTAGCATTCCCGATGGTAGTTCCAACTACACTTACAATAGTAATTTTAACTGCTTTAGCTTCTTGAAATTCATATTTATGACCATCGTTAATTTTAGGAAGTAGATCTGAATATGAATTAATATCAACATGATTATTTAAAGCAGGATTAAATCCAGATGATCCAGATTCAAACCAAGCAGTATTTACTAACATTAAAATGGCAGCTGCAATGGCTGTTATAGCACCATTATTTATTTTCTACTTAGTATTTAGAAAAAGAATTATGGGTGCAATCAGTAGACAAGGTTCAACAATTAAGGGGTAAAAATGAAAGGTTACAAAAGAAAAATAATTATTTGAACCTTTGTAGGTTTATTAGCTTTAATTGCAATTATTGCACTATCATTTTTAATTAGTAGTCTAGAAGAAGTTATTAATATTTATGAAAAAGTTACATTAGATACAAAAATCATTGATTCATATCAATTCACAAAAGCATATTCAATAGGAGGTTTAGCATTTTCTTGTGTGGTATTTGTTATGTCATTTATCATTGCTTATGCAGGATTTAGGTCATGAAAATACTCTGAAATGTTTAGTTAAGATGAATAGAATTAAGAAACTTAAATCAATTTTATTATTAACAAGTATATCAACTATTACTTCACTTAGTGCTGTATCATGTTTTTATAATAATGATAGAACAGTTAAATATGCTCGTGAATTTATAAAAGAAAATGGTTTTAAAGTTAAGGATCGCGTAATTACTAATAATGCAAAACTACAAAACTTTGAAAATGAACTTTACAATAGTAAATACTTATCATATACATTCGAAAACGTTGGATTAAAATATGAAAAAGATTTCCAGATTAGCAATTCACACTTTTTAACTGCTATTGGAGATTTTGTAGAACCAGTTTCAGAAAATATTTTAATTAATGAAACAAAATTAAACAACTTTAAAGAAAATTTAAACCAAATTAAATCTTCGTATACAGGTAATAATCAAACTCATTTAGATTTATTTGAAAGTAATGAACAAATTTATCAAAAATTAATAAATGACATATCATCATTAAGAGATAAAGTTTTAGAATACAAAAACTATAATCTTTCAAATAACGAATCTAAAAAAACATTTAGCATAATAGCTAAATATAAATTTAAAGAAAGTGAAAGTTCAGATTTAAATAAAATTGAACGTGAAATTCAAAGATTGATCCCTTCTATTAACAATGTTTTGTATTACAATATTACAGATTATTCTCAAGTAATTACATTACAACAAATCACAGATATAGTTAAAAACTTTGTTAAAAATACACCACTTGCTATTTATTATCAAACATATCTAGATAATCTAAATAACCCAAATTCAGCTTTCGATCCATTTAGAAAAGTTATTGAATACAATAAAGCAGATAGCTCATTTAAAATAAGTTTAATTGATTGAACTATTTCAAATAATATTGATTCAACATTATTTAATATTTCATTAGATAATTTAAATAAAGAAAATGAAAAATTATCATATCCCCAAATCGATGGTATAAAAAGTCTTAAAACTCTTTGAACAACATTTAAAACAGTTTCTCCATCTTATGCTTTATTCCCAGAAAATTCTGATAAACATTTAGAAAGTATTAGAAATGGTATAAGAGATGGTTTTGGTCCAATTTATTTAGCATTAGGTATCAATGAATCTTCTCAACAAGAAACAGATGATTTTAAAATATTTAGCAAAAAATTAAATGATAAAGAAAAAGAAGAATTTTTAAGTAAACCATATGAATTCATAGAAAATAACTTAGATATATTATTTTATATCAGTGCATACAATGATAAAAAAGTTGAATTAGATAGATCAAAACAAGATCTTGAAAAAGAACAAAGTTCTACAAGAAGACTATCTTTAAGAAGAACTATTGACAGAAATGAAAAATTAATTGCTAAATTTGAAAGTGATTTATTAAAATTAACACAATCTATTAATACAGTTAAATCAAACCAAGAAAGTCAAGCAAATAAAAATAAGGCTCAAGAATTTATCGATAAATTTAAATCTGATTCATTAGTTGCAAATGATATTGAACGTATTAAGAAACTAATTAAGGATGGTTTAGACACCAAAAAAACTTCTCAATTTGCACTTTCTGATTTATTTGCTAAATTATTATTTTTAAATAAAGTTTACCAAGCACAATCAGTAAAAGGCTTACGTGTAAATGGTAATCAAGAAGAATTAACTTATTGAGTTGAATTTTTAGACGCAAAAACAAATACTAAAAAATTATTTGATGTATATGGAATATATAAAGCATCACAATCAAATTCTAATGTATCCATAGATGATTATATTTTTGATGGTTTATCTACTAAATTTAAAAAATTAGATTCATCGAATTCAATGTTTTAATTTTTTTTAAAAATAAAGAAGGTACGCTTTCTTTATTTTTAAAATAAGTAAATTAAATAGTAAAATTTAACTATGAAATATTTCATTAAAAAGAAATTTCGTTATTGAACTGGTATTTTGTTAATCTCTAGTTCTCCTTTAGTTTTAATTAGTTGTAATACTCATTACAATACTTTTCGAAATAATTTAAAGGCATTTGAAGAATTTACTAATCAAACAAAAACAGAGAATAATCCGAGGTATGAATATTTGGCTTCTTTATTAGAATACACTAATCAAACAATGCAAAAATCTTTTAATCAAACTAATGAAGAGTTTATAGATATTTCAGAACGTAGTTGATTAAAATTTGCTGCTAATATAGAAGTTAGATTAAACTTATATAAAGAATTAAAAAAGCAATTATCTGAATTAAAAGAAGAGGAAATCAACAATCCAAATTTAGGTATCAAATCAAATAAGTTTTTATCATTATATAAATATGTTTTTGGATTCAGTGAATTCAAATTCCTTAATTATGTTGAAAGTGATACTGAATTAACTTATTTATCAGATAGAGTTTTAATGCTTAAAGGTTTATTACTTAACAAATTTTTAGAAAAAAATGGTTTTAGTAAAACTACATATCATCAATTATGGGAAAAATATGAAAAGTTCATAGAAATTAATCAAAACAATAAAATATTTGAGGAATTTCAAAGAAATAATATAACTAATCTTTATAATTCATTTGAAAATCAAATCAAACAAGCAATAAATGAAACAATAAATATAGATTTAAAAAACAAATATCAAAAAGAATTTGAAGAGTTATTGTCATTTATAGATCGAGTATTTGATTTTTATGAATTGTTTTTTGAAAAAAGTAAAAACATATATATTGCAATAGAACAAAGTTTCTTTAAAACACATATTTTTGATCCTATTTTAAATGATAAAGAACATCAAGACTTTTTAAGATTATTTTCTTATATTCATTATAATTTACAATCACTATTATTTAATTTATATAGTTTTACTTCTACTTCTAAAATTATTTATTTGTCTAATGCATTAAGTAATTTAAAAAATAAAAATTTCTTTAATTTAAATAAAATAAAAGAACTAGAAAATCAAATAAACACTTCAGAAAATTTAACTAAAACAGAACAAGAAGATATTTATAATCAAATAATAGAAATACTTCATCAACCATTTAAGGAAGAAGAACTTTTTAAAGGTAAAATCAATAAAATAAACAACTTTGTAAAAGAAAAGGAGAAATAATGCTTATAGGAAATTCACAAGTAGCAATACAAGCAATTGAAAAATATGATAATATAGTTATTTTTCACCATATCCGCCCTGATGGAGATTGTTTAGGATCTCAACATGGTTTAGTGGAATTAATTAAAACTAATTATCCAAATAAAAAAGTATATGCAGTAGGTGATGCATCAGGTAGTTTTCCATTTATGAATTATGAATTTACCGATATTTCACAAATAGATTTTAATAATTCACTTGCTATTGTAGTTGATGCTTCAAGCGGGAACAGAATTGAGTGTGCATCATTATTATATGAAAAGAAAACAACTGCAAGATTAAGAATAGATCATCATCCAAATGATGCTGATATAGATTATGAATACAATTGAATAGATGAACATTATGTAGCAGCAGCAGAAATGATAGCTCAACTGGCTTTTGATGCCAAATGAAAAGTAACTCAAAAAGCATCAAGTCACATTTATTTAGGAATTAATACAGATTCAGCTAGATTTCTATTCCCTGATACTTCTGCTAGAACATATAAATTAGTTGCTTTCTTAATGGAAAATGGCTTCCATCCACAAAACATCTTAAGAAATTTAAGTGCTAGAAGTTTGCAAGATATTAAAATTTCTGGAAAAATATTATCTGAATTCAAGCAAGATAGAAGAGTTTTATATTATGAAATTAAAGATGAATTCTTAAAAGAATTTAACCTAAATTCATTCCAGGCAGCTCAATACGTTAATGAACTAGCAAATATAGATAATAATTCTTGTTGAGCTTTATTTATTCAACTAGAAGACGGGAACATTAGAGGAAGATTAAGATCAAACGGACCATTAGTTAATAAACTAGCTAAAAAATATAACGGTGGTGGACACGATAATGCAGCAGGAATTACACTAACAAATTGAGACCAAGTTAAAACTGTTGTATCAGAATTAAATGATTTAATTGCTGAATGAGAAGGACAATAATGAAAACAGGAAATTTACAAATAATCACTGAACAATTGCTAAAATATGACAGTATAGTTATTTTTCATCATATTCGCCCAGATGGAGATTGTTTAGGTTCACAATTCGGTTTAAAAGAATTAATTAAAACTAATTTTCCAAACAAGAAAGTATATGCTATCGGTGATGCTAAAAACTCATTTGATTTCTTAGATTTTACAATGGATAAAATTCCTAATGATGAAATTTTAAAAAAATCACTTGGAGTTGTAGTAGATGCAAATCATAAAGAAAGAATTGAATGTAGAGAAGTATTAGATAAAAATCTTTTTGCACAAGTCATTCGTATCGATCATCATCCAAATGATGATGATTTAGGAGAAAACACAATTAGGTGAGTTGATAGTTCATATTCAGCTGCAGATGAAATGATAACTGAAATAGCTGTAACTAACAATTGAAAAATCACACCAACTGCAGCAAATTACTTATATTTAGGTATTAACACTGATTCAGGAAGATTTTTATTTAGTAATGTAAGAAGTAGAACATTATATCTAGCATCTAAATTATATGAAGCAGGTTTACAAGCAGATTATATTCACACTAATTTATCAATGAGTACACTTGAAGATTTAAAATTCAATTCTTGATTATTATCAACATTAAAAACACGTGATGGTGTTGCTTACATTCAAAATAGTTTAAAAGACACACAAAGATTTGGAAAAAATTCTAATTCATCAATGAGAGTAAATGCAATAAGTAATATCGAAGGATTTCCAATATGAGTGCAATTTTTAGAAGAAGAATCAGGTAAAATAAGAGTAGAATTTAGATCTAATGGTCCTATTGTTCGAAATGTGGCAGTTAAATGAAATGGTGGAGGACATGAAAGAGCTTCTGGTGCTATAATCGATAGTTTTGACTTAGTTGAAAAAGTTATTGACGATTGTGTTTTAGAAGTTCAAAGATATTGAATGGAATTATTAAAAAAATAGAGCAATTTATAATAGTTGTTCTATTTTTTTAATTTCTTAATTAGAAACTAATAAATAATTTATGTAAATACTTAAATACCTTATAAAAAATAAAAGAGTATAATTTAATTAATTATGAGTTTATTCAAGTTGAAAGCAGATTATAGTCCAAGTGGTGACCAACCACAAGCAATTGAGTATTTAGTTAATGGTATAAAAAACGGAATAACAAATCAAACACTAGTTGGAGTAACGGGTTCTGGTAAAACTTTTGCAATGGCAAATGTTATTAAGGAATTTGATAAACCTGCAATAATTTTATCTCACAATAAAACTCTTGCTGCACAACTCTATAATGAACTAAAATCATTTTTCCCTGACAATGCTGTAGAATATTATGTTTCTTATTTTGATTATTTTAGACCAGAAGCATATAAAGTTTCAGAAGATTTATATATAGAAAAAGATTCAAAAGTTAATCAACAAATAGAAATTCAAAGATTAAGCACCATCAATTCATTATTAACCAGAAAAGATGTTATTGTTGTAGCTAGTGTATCTGCTATATATGGTGCTTTAAATCCAATGTTATATAAAGAATCATTTTTTAGATTTTATAAAAGTCAAGTAATAACTAAAAAAGATTTTATTTATGAATTAATTAAAATTCATTACCAAAGAAACGATGTATCTCCTGAACCAGGTCAATTTTTAGTTAAAGGTGATTTAATCTTTATTAGACCAGCAGATGATCAAGATAAAACAATCCGAATAAGTTTTTATGATAATGAAATAGAAGAGATAGCAGTAGTTGATTCATTGACTAAAAAAGTAATAACAAAAGAAACAAACTATATTTTAGTACCAGGACAAGCATATACAACAGATATTAATTTATATGATGAAGTCGTTCAAAAAATAGAAAAAGAATTAGCAGAAAGATTACAATATTTTAATTCTAATAATAAATTATTAGAAGCACAAAAATTAGAACCTCGTATTAAACAAGATATCTATGAATTAAAAGAATTTAAAATGTGCAAGGGTATTGAAAATTATTCAATGTATTTAGATCAAAGAGATTTTGGACAAAGACCATATACCTTATTAGACTATTTTCCTGAAAATTCTTTAATGATTATAGATGAATCGCACCAAACCTTACCACAAATTAAAGGTATGCCAGAAACTGATAAAACTCGTAAAATTAATTTAATAGATAATGGTTATAGATTACCATCAGCTGCAGAAAACAGACCATTAAATTATGACGAATTTAATAATTCATTTAATTTTCAAAAAATTTATGTTTCTGCTACTCCTTCATCAGAGGAATTAGAAAAATCAAATGGGAACATTGCTCATATGTATTTAAGACCAACTGGACTAGTAGACCCTGAAATCATAATCAAACCTACATATGGACAAATAGATGATATATATGATACCATTATAAGTCTAAGGGAAACGAATGAAAAAAGTATTATAATTACTCTTACTAAAGAATCTTCAGAGAAATTAAGTGAATATTTAATTACAAAAGGAATAAAAGCAATTTACTTACACTCAGACTTTAAAACTCTAGAAAGAAATGAAATAATTAGAAAATTAAGAACAAATCAAGCAGAAGTCTTAATCGGTATTAATTTATTAAGAGAAGGAATTGATATTCCAGAAGTATCCCGGATAATGATTTTAGATGCAGATGTTACTGGTTTTTTAAGAAGTTCAACAGCTTTAATTCAAATTGTAGGAAGGTGTGCTAGAAACGCAAATGGTAAAGCAATTTTATATGCAGATAAAATTACACCAGCAATTCAAGAATGTTTAGATGACAATAAAAAGAAACGAGAATTACAATTAGCTTACAATAAGAAAAACAATATTATTCCTAAAACAATTATCAAAGAGATTCCGGAATCTAGTTATGATGAAAAAATTCAAAATGCCATTGATGCATTAATTAAAAAGAAAACTATTAATAATTCAGTTTTAAAAGAAAAAGAAAAATTAATTGAAGAACTAACTAAACAAATGAATGAAGCAGCCAAAATGCGTGATTATGAATTGGCAATATCATTTAGAGATAAAATATTAGAATTAGAAAAGGTCAATAAAAATGTATAAATATATAGATATTATAAATGATGTGGATGTCATTCAAATCCGTTCAGTAGATGTAGTTTCTATTTATCAAAATTTCTTGAAAATTTTAATTATAGAATTACAAGAAATAAAAGATTCAGAATTATTTAATGAACTAACTTGAAATAATTTTAAACGTAATTCTGGTTTTTCACTTGTTTTAAATAGATTTATTTTTTATCTTTTTTATTATTTAAAAGATAAAAAATACACAGGAAAAGACAATAAAAAAGAACAAGCATTTTTAGAAATTATTGATTTATTTAAAAAAGATAATAACTTTGATTATATAAAGAATCAAAACAAAGAATTAATTATAAATAATGCAAAAGATATCTTTAAACTAGCAAATATTGATGGTTCAACTAAAGATATAATCACACTAGTTTCGGAATTTGATATTTTAAATAATGAATCTAAACAAAAACAATTAAATAGTTTATACTTTATATTTGAAGCATTTAATGGTTGTGATATACCAGATTAATATAAGGAGTTTTTATGAAAAAAATCAAAAATATTAAAAAAATATTTCTTTTAAAATCAGCAGTCATAGGTACATTACCATTAATACCAGTTATTGCAATATCGTGTGGAGATCCAAGTAATAATAACCTTTCATTAAAAGAAATTAAAATAAGTAATGTAAATACAAATTCAGTTGTTATTAATATAGAAATTAATAATTCACAAAATCTAAAGACACTATTTTTAGAATATTCAGATAGTTCAAACAATAAAAGAATTGCTCAAACAAGTCAATCAAATAATAAATTTAAC
The DNA here is from genome assembly GCF_000701865.1 of Mycoplasmopsis felis ATCC 23391. Taxonomy (GTDB): domain Bacteria; phylum Bacillota_I; class Bacilli_A; order Mycoplasmatales; family Metamycoplasmataceae; genus Mycoplasmopsis; species Mycoplasmopsis felis. The sequence continues at coordinate 23,647 of NZ_JNKA01000003.1, forward strand.
TTTAATTTAACTAATTTATTAGCCAATACTAATTATAAAATAACCAAAATTTATTTTAATTTTGATAATAAAACTCAAGAACTTAATCTTGATGATTTTGCTAATAAATTAATGTTTAAAACATTAAATAATAAAGAAGATAAACCAGAAAATCCTACCCCACCAATTAATCCTATAGAACCTATTCAGCCTAAACCTTCGCCAAATCCTATTGAACCAAAAAATCAAGAATATAAATTAACTAATATAACTAATTCAAACCCAAGTTTTAATAATTTAAATTTATTATTTGAATTTGATCATTCAAATAATACTGATAATGTTTTAGAAATCACATATAATGGAACTACAAGAACATTTAATAATTTAGTATTTAATGGTAATAATTTAAATATAGTTTTAGATAACTTAACAGCTAATACTTCATACAACATTACATCAGTTAAGTTAAATGAACAATCACTTGATTTATCAAAAATAGTAAATAAAACATTTACTACCACATCTGAACCAACAACTGCTGCAGAAGATGATTTTGCTATATCAAATGTATCTATAACTAACATAACATCAAATTCTGCTGTTTTAAATGTTAATTTTTCTAAGAACCAATTAAAAAATAATAATCAAAAAACCTTTGAATTTAGTTTTTCAAATAATAAAATATTCACAACAAGCAATTACAATCCTGGAAGCAGTTCATTAAGTATTAATTTAACAAATTTAAATTCTAATACTTTATATACATTAAATTCAATTAAATTAAATAATAATGCATTAACAAACATCCCTTCATCTTCATTTACAACTAAAGAAATAATTAATAATCTTAATGCTACAAGTGTTAATATAAATGACATTACAACCAACTCTGCAACTGCAGTTATTTCATTAAACCAAAATATATCAAATAAAACTGTTAGATTAAATTATCGTAATAATTCACTAAGTTCATCACATTTTATTAATAAAACATTTAATAATACAAATAATTTAGATTTTAATTTAAATAGTTTACAATCAAGCAATAATTATGAACTTTTAAACTTAGATATTGATGGACAAATAATTTCTTTATCAAATTATTCTAATAGAAATTTTAGAACTAATCAAAATAATGATGCTAGACCTATAACTAATTCAACTATTAATTACTCATTAATGGGAGATTTTGCAACATATGATGCTCAAGTAAGTCAATTATATACAAATAATAATTTAGCAATATCAAGCATTTCTAAAGTTAGAAACAACAATAAGAGTTATTTAGTGTTCACAGCTTCACAAATACCTCAAGAAAAATATAAGGATATAACATTTACTTATAATAATAAAAATTATAGTTTTAAATATGATGGAAATTCAAAAGATTTTTACTTTTTAGTAGATGATTCAGAAAGTTCAAACATTTCTAATATTAAATATAACAATCAAAATGTTCAATTTAACGGAACTATAAGTAATATTACATTTAGAAGTATTACTACAACAAATGCTAATGTGAATAGTGCTAGAATTAATGATAATAATTTATCAGTTTCTACAGATAGTAATGTATTTAATAATACAGACAAAGTCTTAATAACAATTAAACCTGATATTAATACATATACATCAGATCTTACTATATCAGCAGATTCTATATCAGGTAATTCTTTAACAATTAATGATATTAAATCAAAATTAAATCACAGTTTTACTAAGTATTGAGTTACTTCAATATTTAATGTAAATACCGGACAAGAATATTATGCAAGTGAAAATTTAACCTCATTTGATTTAACTGTACCTACCTTAAGCGCATCAATTTCAAATATTCAATTTGTAGCAAAAGATATTAACACAAACACATTTGAAGGTTCAATTAATTTAAAAATACAAAATGACCAAATAGGACAATTGAAAGATAAATATATTAAATTAAGTTTTCTAGATAAATCACAAAGAGATATTGCTGTACCTGATAGTGAATATGAAAAGCAAACTTACGGAACTAGAGGTAATGCTTTTGATTATATGGAAAGAAATTTAAGACCAGAAAACAATAGATATTTATATTTAACTTTTAATGAACTAAAATCATTTGAATTTAAACATTTAACAGAGGGGATGAATTGAGTTTTACATAAAGTAGAAATAGTTAATAAGCATAATTTACAAACAGTTCTAGACATACCTCTTAATAATGTTTCTAAACATGGTTTAGAGACCTTAACAACTAAGTTGGAAGTTAATAATTTAACTTTAAATTCTGGATTCCCAAATAATTTCACAAACACTAATAATCAATCTAATACTTCTAATAATAATATTACTAAACAAGAATTAGATAATAGAATAGAAAATGATGATACTAATTTAACAATTGATTGAAATTATCATAACTATAAAGAGTTAAACAAACATTATTTAAGTTCAACTCAAAAATTATTTGATTTATATAATGATTATTCAACAATGGCCTTAAAAGAAGAAGTTAAAAAATTTACTTTTAATAATAAAAGTTATAACTGAGGTGTTGTTATAGAAAACTTTGATCAGAAATTTTATGAACATAATGACAAAAACACATATAAAATCAAAAAAAGTTTAGCAAACTTTAATAATTTAACTCCTGAAAAAGATGCCATTATTAATTTTAACTTTTTTGCCAATCCACAAAATACTAATATGGATTATTGATATTTAAATCAAAACGCATATGCAGTTAGTTTTTCATTAGATTATCTTAAAAGTCAACCTAATCAAACAATCGATAATTTAGAAATTAATTTTGTTAAATTATGAGATGAAATCTATAAAGGACATAATAGCAAAATAGAAAAAAATGATTTATCAATAAATGAATTAGATATTCAAGAATTAGAAAAATTGATGAACCAAAGAATTAAAGTAAAAGTTTCTATAGAAAATAATGAACTTGTATTTGAATTAAAAGCAAGAAACGGTGTAATCAATGATCAAATTTACTTACATAATCTTTCTCAAGAAATATCAACATATATTGAAAGAGCATATAATTATTTATCAATAATGTATGTAGAAAATCAAAATGAATCAAATAAATTAACATATGAAAATAAAAATATTGATACTAATAAACTAAAAATAGATGGTTTTTTATTTGATGCTAATTCAAATTTTGTTCCTAAAAATAAATATCCATTGCTTCAAAATGAAAAATTTAATATAGAAGTATCAACTTGAAGAACAAAAAGTAATCCATTATTTAACAATGAAATTTTTAAAAAAGTAATTGACAGGTCTATAGGTATTAACTATGGAACAGGCTGAATGATTTCGAAAGTAAAACCAAACGACCCAAATGATTATAAATATTACTTTGGAACAAATCGTCATGTTCCAACTTATGGACCTATGTCTTTATCAGCACCTAAAGATCATGATTCTCCAACTGATACTTCATTGTATTTTAGTTCTTTTGGTCAATGAAATGTTCATACAAGATTTAAATGAGAAGCTTCTCAAGGTAATAAAAGAATAGATGGAACTGAAGTTTTAGCTAACCCACTTCCAAGACATGGTTCAAATGCAAAATTAAGAAGCAGTGCAGATTTACAAATAGTAGAAATAGATATTAAAGAAGTGGTTGATTATTATAATACACATAAAAATGGAAACCCAACTGATGCAAAATTTAAATCTGCTGAGCATATAGCTAATTGATTGAATTTAAAAGATATTAAAGTATCTAATAAAGGAAAGTATATTAAAAAAGATCAATTCTTTACTGCTTATACTTCTAGCTTCCCAGGCTCAACAACAGGTACTTCTAAACGTAATATTCAAATGAGACATAATTATCTTTCTTCATTTGCTTGAGATGATTTTGGTCAATATGGTTATGGTAGATCAGATCAAATTTATTTTAGAGGATCATTTTTAGATACAGATATTGAAGCATATCATCAATTCCAAGGTGGTTCATCTGGAACAGGTTTATATGATGATGAAGGTAATTTCTTATCAATTCATGCAGGAAAAGTAGGTGATGGAGGAAACGGTTCATATTTATTAAACTCACAAAGAATGAATTTTATGGGTGATTTAAATGATTATAATGATAAATCATTTGCATATATGATACAAAGAAGACATCGTCTATGACCAAAACAATATGATATGTTAAATATTTTCAATGAATTTATTAAACCTTTTGAAAAATAAGAAAAGCTAGCAAACGCTAGCTATTTTGATTTAAGGAGCATTATGTCAAAATTTTCCAAAAAGAATAAATTATTATTCCTACTAGGGATATCACCTATATCAACTGTATCCTTGATATCTTGTGTTAATTCTATTAAAGAATTTTCATACGATAATATTGAAATGGTTTTTGAAAGTGAATACAAGTTGTCTTTTTTACTAAAAAATTTCCCAAATTTTCCAGATGATAAACTAAATGTTAATCAATTTGTATTAAATGAAAATAAAACCCCTGTTAGAATAAGAAAAAATGAATTAGGAATTATTTTAGAATATGAAAATTTATTTCCAGCAACAGAATATAAATTTACTAAATTTATTTTATCTAATTTTAGATTAAACTTAAATTCAGCAAAAAATAGTTTTCTTACAAAAGGCATTAGATTTTTAAATTTCAAAATTAATGAAGTTAATTCAGATAATGCTAAATTAACATTTAATTTTGCTGTAAATTCAGAGTTTACTAACAATACTTTCTCAGTTGACTTTGGTCGAGTAAGTTATCATAGATATGGAAATGGATCAGAGGATTTAGAAATAGATGAAACTACAAGAGAATATTTTGTAAGAACCTTTGATTTTAATAAAGAGAGCAATGAAGTTATTTTAAGTAATTTATTACCTGATACTTTATATACAATACATAATATAAGATATTCAAACATAGTTGAAGGAATTAATCAAAACGAAAATTCACGTTTTTTAACACCAAAAGCACAAGAAATCAAAAAAATTGATTTTTTAAACATAACACCAAATAATGCTACAGTAGTTTTAGAAGTAGACAAAATTAATGAAAATGAATCTTATACATTAGAAATTTCAAAAAATCAAGAAGCACCTTTTAAACAAAATTATTTTAGAATACAGAATAATAAGATATATTTTGACATTAGTAATTTAACCCCAGATACTATATATTACTTAAAAAATATTTATTATAATCATATACCTTTTAACTTAAATAAAATTAGTAAAACCATTAATTTTAGAACACTGAAACAACCTAACAATCAAATAGAAGAACCAAAAAACCCACCTATAAAGAATCCCGATTCTAATATTTCATCAAATGAAACCCCAGTTCAACCGGCAGAAATAAGAATTTTAAATCAAGATATTTTTTCAAACATTTCAAGTAATTCTGTTAATTTAAATTTAGAGTTTAATCAAAATGTAAGTAATAAGATAATTATAAATTATTCAGAATCTAATAATTTACATCAAATTAATTCAGGATATACAATTTCAAACAATAGATTATTTTATAGTTTAAATAATTTAAAACCAAATACAAACTATACAATAAATTCAATATCTATAAATAACCAAAATATAGATATTAATCATTTAAATAAATCTTTTACTACTTTAAATCAAATAACTAATAATGAAACAATTAATTATGATTTAATGGATAGTTTTAGTGATTATGAAAGTTTGGTCGCTAAATTTAAACCTCAAACACAATTAAATATTAGAAATATTAAAAAAATGGATATTGGAATAAAGAAGGGTTTATTATTTGAATTCAATAATTTATCTAATGATAAATATAAAGATTTTTCATTTAATTACAATAATAAAATATATAAAACTAAATATGACGGAAATTCCCAATATTTAATAGTACAAGTTGATGATAATGAAAGTAATGACATTAGTAACATTAATTACAATAATCAAATAGTAAATTTCAATTCCTCAATTGAATCATTAGCAAAAACTAGCTCTAATAATTCAGTTATAGTTAATTCTATTTTTTCAGTAGGTAATGATCTTTTAATAAGTGTATCTGGTAATTTAAATAATAATGATAAATATCTAATTACTTTTAAACCTGATATAAATGCATATCGTAGCGATATTACATTACAAGGTATAGTTCAAAACAATCAAATCAAAATCACTAATGGTTTAGAAAAGTTTGACTATAGTTTTAATAAATATTATCTAACTGATACATTTGATTTACAGGGACATAAATATTTACAAGTAAGTCAAAATATTTCATTGGATTTAAATATTAACAATTTAAATCCAACAATTACAAAAGTACAATTTGCAAAAAAACAAGGTGTATATAATACTTTTTTAGGTTCAATTAATGTCAATTTAAATGATAATGATTTAAAACAATTAAAAGAAAAATATTTTAAATTAACCTTTGTAGACACTTTTCAAGAAAGCATTCCAAAAGATACACCTGAACAACAAAGAGTATACAACAGGTCGACAGGCTATGATTGAGAACCAAGAAGCCAAAGAGTTGAAAATAATAAATATGTTTATCTAAATTTTGATGAATTAAAGATGTTTGAATTTAAAAATTTAACTCCTGGCATTCAATGGAAATTAAGAACAATAGAAATAGTGCATAAACATAATTTAAGACCAGTTACAACTTTTGATATTAACAATATTAATTTATTAGGAAATAAAATTTTATTTGAAGATATTAATATATCAAATATAGTCTTTCAAGATGCAATAGGATCTAGTTTTACTAACCATACAAACACAGGAAGTTCAATAACTACTGTTAGTGAAATGTTTAACAAACAAAAAGATGGAAATGACTATAAATTAATAAATAAAACAGGAAATTTAGATTTTAACTACACTAATTATGTAAATTTAAATAAATTTTATTTAAAAGAATTACAGAAAAAATATCACCTTTTCCAAGAAGGTGACTATGGTTATCCTAAAACAGCAAAAGAAGATACTATAAATTATAGTTTAGGTAATGTTAATTATAATTATGGAACTATAATAGAAAATTATGCACAGAAAGAATTTCAAGAATCACTTGATAAAACTACATATATTATTAAAAAGAAATTAAATAATTTTAAAAATTTAAATGCTGATAAAGAAGCTATTATAAACTTTAATTTCTTTGCTTCTTCTAATAATATTAATTTAAGTTATTGAACGAATAACCAAAATGCATATGGAATATCATTTTCATATAACAAATTAAACAATTCTCCTAATAAAACTATTGATAATATAAAAATTGATTTTATTCAAAATTGAGAAGAATTATATAAAGCATTGTTTTTAGGTTTTGAAAACAATAAACAAGCAAGACCTACACTAACAGATCAACAATTAGAAGATTTAATAAATCAAAGAATTAAAGCAAAAGTATCTATTATAAATGATGAGCTAGTAATTGAATTAAAAGCAAGAACAGGTGTAATTAACAAAGATATTTATATACATAATTTATCTCAAACTCCTTCAACATTTATAGAAAAAGCACAAAATTACACATCAATAATGTATATTGATGACAATGAAACAGATAAGTTTTTATATGTTAATGAAGTTCAACACAAAAATAATTATTTAAGATTAGATGGTTTTTTATTTGATCGCAAAAATGAATTCAAATCTATTAATCACGAAGAACAAATCAAATTTGATGCTATGGAATGAAGAACTACAACTCATTTAAATGATGATCAAATCTTAAATGAGGTAGTAAAAAAATCATTTGGAAGCAACTATGGTACAGTTTGATTAATAGGGAAAGTTAAACCTAGTGATCCAAATGATTATGAATTTTATGTAGGAACAAATCGTCATGTTCCTTTGGGTTACAGTGAAACTACTATCTCACCTAAGGATCATCTAGATAAAAATGATGTAAGCACATATTGATTACCAAGAAATTCAATTAATTTAAAAACACAATTTGAATGAGAAGCAACAAAATCTTTTAAACTAGATGGTACACCTGTTTATGGAACTAATTCAACTAAAAGAAGTGAAGCAGATTTACAAATATTTAAGATTAACATCAAAGAATTAGTTGATTATTATAATGCTAATATAAACAGTAATAATAAAAACGATAAGTTTTATATGGCTAAACATCTTAATGAGTGAATGACTTTAAAACCAAATAAAATTTCTAAAAAAGGTAGATACATAAAAGGACAAAGTTTTGTAACCTTATATGCATCATCTTTCCCAGGACCAAGAGTATCAGGAGCTAGAAATATACAAGCTAGATTTAATTACTTTGCAGGAATTATAAATGAAGGTTCTGACGTAGATAAAGGTGTAACTGATATTTATACAGTTATGAGAACTTTTAAAGATACCCGAAGTGGAGATGCTAATCAACTTGGATCTGGGTCATCAGGAACAGGTTTTTATGATGATGAAGGAAATATATATGGTATTCATATAGGTTTAGGTGGTTTGTTTTCTGGTGGATTTATTTTAAATTCTCAACGGATGAATTTTATGGGTGAACTTAATGATTATAACGAAAATTCCTTTGCATATAAATTGCAAAGAAATAACAGATTGTGACCAAGCAAATATGAATTACCTGATATTTTTACAGAATTTGAAAAACCCTTTGAAAAAGAATAATATAAAAAGTTAATTTTAAAGTTATTTTAAATAAAAAAATTCACTTTTTATATTTTATTATTTGAATTATTAAAAAAATGTGTAACATATACATGTTAATTATAAAAAAGGATTATATATAATATGATATTAAAAAAATATTTAAAAAACATCGGGATTATAACTAGTTTAGGAATAGGTATTTCTACAATTTCTGCTTCTTGTTCAGATTATGAAACTAAACAAACAAAAGAAAGACATGACAAAGAAAAACCTAAGAAATCTGAAGACAGAAAAGAAATTCAAAATAGAATTGGAGATATAGATTTCACTGAATATGGTGTTGCTAAATTTAGTGGTAATGTAAAAACAAGAACATTATTATTTCCAGCTCAAACAGGTTCAAATAACTTAGATCACGATGGTGTTTTCCATATTAGTTTACATTTATCTCCTGTAAAAGATGCAACTGGTGATTGATATGCTTTTGCAGCTGAAGTTATTTCTTCTAATAATAACACACTGGTGAAACCAGTAGTTATTAAAAAAAGTTTGACAACAGCAAAAGAAGGTGCAGAATTTCCGTTGAGATGAGAATTTACAGACGAAAACAAGTTAGAAGACGGTAAATCATATACATTTATTTTCTGAAAAACCGATGGAAGTGAAGTTATTGTTTTTTCAAAGAGTAATATAGAAAACAACAAAGATATCTTCCCTGCTAGATTACCTCGTTAAAAAATATAAAAATACACAAGTTCAAGAACTTGTGTATTTTTATTAATAGTGTTTTGGTTTGTTAGTAAAATTAATAGGATCAAATCATTCTGGGTAGTAATAAGATAGCATTCTCATTCTTTCATAAAATGATGTATTACCTAATGGTGTAGTACCATTTCCAAAATATGATTTGGCATGCTGGTCTATAACAAACATTTGGAAAGTTTCTTCAGTTTCTTTATTGTTATCAGGGTTATGTCCACTAACTATATAACCAAGTAAGTTACCTTCATTATCAAATAATGATGTACCCGAAGAACCACCACCTAAGTCAACAGTATTTGTACTATATGAAACTGAATTAGTACTAAATGAACCAGCACGATCACCGCTTTTTTTAGGTAAGTAAAATATATCTGTTAATGGTCTAATTGAACTACCTAAAAGATATTCACGATACCTTTTAGTCGATTGATGTGCAAAGTTAGTTATTCCAGAAGGGAAAGCAGGTGAATCTTTATTATCAGATAAAATAGCAGGAAATGTTGCAATATATGCATTTAAATTAACATAATCATCTAATACAAGTGTTTGATTTGTTGCTTTAATCATTGGAAGTTTAACTCAATTATGAATATATTTAATTATACTCTTTTCTGTATCAGTTAATGTTTGCCCATTTCATCTTCAACCATCTTCGTTATTAATAGCAAAATTTTTAAAAATAAATGAAAAGTCTGCTATAGCATAAACAAGATCAGCTGTTCTATTTTTTAAGTTTCCAGTTAAAGAATTACCTTGATTATCTTTGAATTCATTATTTTCAGGGAAGAAACGTTCATTATTAAAGTTATTTATAATTTCTATGTTTATATCAAAGAAACCAAACCGAAGGTTATTAGAATCAACTATTGGATAAGTATTATTTTGATTATATTGACTTTGATTAATAATCACTGGGACTTTTATGTCAGTGTGTGCTGCTTGTCTTGTAACCCATGGATTGTTTGGATCTCTTTTATAACTTAAAATATTATTATTATCAGCTACGTGTTCATTTGAGGTTATATAAAATCTAAAATCTGTGTCATCGTTTGGTTTAACTTTACCTAACATTAATCATGTTCCGTCTCTAGATTGGAAGGCGAAACTTCTTTGTCTTAAATCTGTGATAACTTTTGATTTATTTTCTTCAAATAATCTAATAGAAGTTTTAGATTCATCTTTTAATTTACTGAATTTACCAAATAAAGGTTCATATGAATTGTTTATATGAACTCCACTTCCTTCTCTATATGAAGCTTTTTCATTTGGCCCTGCAATTAAATTATCTCCAACTGCTTTTTCAGTAAAGTCTAATTCAACATTTGGTGTTTCTTTATAAAAAACATAAAAATCATGATTTCCTAAAAAAGCAGAATTTATCAATGATAAGTTATGGTCGGGTTTAAAATCAAATATTTTAGTGTTTTGCTCATCTTTTGCAATAATTTCTAATTTTAAATCATTATTATTTAATGAAACTTTAAATCTAAACATAGTGTTTAAAATCTTATGATATAAATTACTTGTTTCAAAATCATCATAACCATGAACAACATTAAATACAGAATTGTCTATAGTTCTTGTTTCTTTAATCTTTTTATATGAAACAGGAATCATTACATATGTTTTAGCACTTTGAGAAGTAGTTGCAGAATTACTTAAAACCTTATGTGTAGGATCTAATTCAAAAATAAAATTAAATAAAACATCTTTATCATTTAGATTTTCTAAATTATTAAATTTAGATAAATCTTTTGTGATAGAAGCATTAGTTTGTGTGTCATTTAAAACAGGTTTTTTGTTACTTAATAATTCTCTTCCCACAATACTTTTTAATTTAATTTCTTGATTATTTTCATCAATTAATTTAAAGTTTTTAACTGTGTGTTTATTAAAATCTCTAGCATTTCTGTAATATAATTCGTATTTATAATTAATTCATGAATACATATTCTGAATTGAATAAGGAATGCTATTTTTACTTTCAGAACTTAAAGAAATATTTCTTAAATCGGTAGTAGTTAAATTCTTTTTATTTGTTATTAAATCACTGTTTTGTATGTTTGATGTGCTAGTATCATTGTCTAACATTTCACTATATAAATCATAGTTAAAGTATTTAACAAAATTGTATTGTTCTGAATTGTTAGTTAAATTAACATTAACATATACATCAGTAGTATATGGATCTAAAACTTTAACACCTGTTAATTTATATTTAACTCTGTCTATAAAACCTTTTAATATAAATTTGTTTAATTTATTAAAAGGAACAATAATTTTAGGATTTTTAACATAATAAGAATTATATGTTTCTTGCTTATCTTCGGGAACTTCAGCTTCAAATGTAAATTCAAATCATTTATCTTTTAGATATTCAATATTTGAACTAGTTATATCAAATTTTGAAGTTCCATATAAAATTCTTTTTTCTTCATCACCAATAACTTTAAAATCATTTAAAACAACTTCATTGAATGGTAGTGGTTTTGTGAATTTATATTTACTATCTAAATCATAAATACTTTCTTTATTATCTAATAAAGAATGAGTGATTATGTAATTTTTGATATTTGTTTGCAATTGATTTGTGTCGAATGTTCCACTTTGTCCATTTTTATTTAATGTAATAATTTTTGATCATGGTTGAAGTGGATTGACAGATTTAACTAAAACTTTTAAGTCTTGTTCTTGTGTAACAGATTTATTGAAGTTAACTGTTACTGTATTATTAGATACATTTATTGAATTGATATCAATAAGCCTTGATACACTAGAAGAATTTTTATTAGGAATTTTAGGTTCTAACAAAGTATTGTCAATTACACGATATTTTTTATTATCTTCTTCATAATAAATACCTAATGATTTAGCATATTTATTTTTTTCTACTTCTGCTTTTATTTGATGAGTAGAATTTCTAGTATTAAATTTAGCATAATCAATTGTTCCGTCTACTTTTTGGTATTTTCAATAAAAAGTAGGAAATGAATTAGAATTATCTTTTGTAAATATTTGAGGATCTAATTTTCATTTTGTGCCTAATGTATTTGCATCTAATAATTCCCAGTTTTTAAAATGCTTAAAGGTAAAGTTATTTGATTTAGTTCCTGTAACTATAGTTTCAAAATAAGTATTAAATGCTTTGTTAAAGTTGGACACTTCTTGATTATTTGATAATAACTTAGTAATTTTAATTGCATCACCCGGAGTTGTTGTTATATTTGCATTAAATTTATTTTCAGTTTTATTTAATGAAACTGTCACGGCTGTTTTAGTGTTGTTGTCTGATGTTTTTTCATATTCAAGCGTATATGTGTTATTTTGTGGGTTAGGTATTTCTAATTCAACTGTTAATCCAGTATTTTCATTATTAAAACTACCATTTACAACTCTTGGAACTTTTGTATATTGATCTAATGAATCATTTGAATAAGTAATTTTTTTATTACTTGAATTTAAATAATTTTGATAATCTGTTGTTTGAGTTAATACATAATCTTTATTTTGGATGTTAGATGGTTCATCATAATATTTATTTTTACTACTTGAAACAGGATATGCTTGAGTTCTTTGGAATTCACTAGTAGGACTTGCCGATCTTCGTTCTTCAAGGTCATTATCAGTTGTTTTAAAAGTTTTATTTCCAACTAAAGGAACATTTTTATTATTGATTGATAAACCTGAAATATTATATGTTGTATTTCTAGTTAAACCAGAAACAAAAAATAAAACATATGGTTCATTATTATACGAACTAGTAGTATATGTTTGATCATTAATAACTAATGAAAATTTTTTATTATCTTCATCTCCTAATTGATGTTGTGAAAAATTAACCTTAACATATGTTTGTGTATTTTTTGTACCTGTTGTTTCAATAGATGAAACAACAAAGGAATCTTGAGGTTCTTGCTTTGTCATGAAAGTTTTTGTAATATTAGAACTTATAGTTAAATTCTTACCATTAATAATAATGTTTTTAATTTCATAAGTTGTATTAGGATTTAAATTAACAATATTAAAAGTTTTGGTATTACTACTTGTTAATGTTGAATTATTATATGAAATAGTATTATTATTTGATTTATTAACAAGTTCTAAAATTAAATTATCCGAATTTTCAAAACTTCTATTTAAAATAACATCTACATTAACTTTCTTATGAGTTATATTTTCAAAATTTAAGTTGCTAATATTATCTTCTAATGGAGTTGGCTGATCACTGTTGGTGTTATTTCTTGTAGTATTGAAACTTTTAATTTTTAAATTAGATAAATCAACTATTTCATTGTTAATTTTTAAAGAATTTATTGTATAAGTTGTATTTTCTTGTAAATTATTTAGCTGAATTTCAACTAACTTGTCTTGAGTATTAACTCTTGGATTTGTTATTATTGATTTCTCATTATTCTTATTATTAACAAAAATAAATTCAAAATTTGTTGGACTTATATTTTGAAACTTAGAAAAAACCATTTTAACTAATGAAGAATTATGAGTTATATTAGAAACTTGAAAATTATTTATAATATAATTACTTTCTTTTTTAGGTATTGGGGTAGGGGTAGGATTTGGTTGAATAGGATTGGTTGGATTATCATTTGGTGGCAAGATACTACCATTATTATTAGTTAAAGTTGCAAATGATTTATTACCAGAAATATTTGAAAAATCTATTTCATCGGTCCCATCATAAATTTTTTCAAGCACATATGTTGAATTTTCTTGTAAATTATTTAACCTAAACAGCATTGTTTTACTTTGGTTATCATAATTAGTATGACTTATTAAGTTTGATGAATCATTTAATTTAATGTTTAAATTTGGAACTTGTTCTGTTTTAACGAATAAGAAACCAAGTTCAATTTCTGCAGAATTATGTGTAACATTTGTGATTCTAATACTATTTATTTGATATTTTTTTTCTTCATTTGTATCTGTTATACACGAAGAAACAATGCTTGAAGCTAATACCCCAGAACTGCACATCATTAAAATGCTTAATATTTTCTTTTTGGTTTGTTGTTTTATTTTCATAGTTAATCCTTTTTGTATATTTTAATTATATAAAAATATAAGGCATTTTTTAAAAAAACAAAAAACACCAGATTTGGTGTTAATTCTATTTAATTAATTCAATTAATTTTTCTTTAATATCTTGAGCATATTGAATTGGTTTGATATCTGAAATTGGTTTTACTTTTGTTCCATCAATAGATAATGTTTTAATGGATTTAGCACCTAGGAAATTAAATGTTCCTTTTAATCATTCTTTATGATTACCTCATTGATATCAACCTTCTGGAGCTCCTTGAGAAGTTATTAAGATTACACTTAAATTAGTTAATAAACCAATTGCATCACCTTTTTTAGAATATTTATAAGAAAAAGTTTTATCCGCTACACAAATACTATCAATAAAGTTTTTTACAACAACAGGACTTGCAAAATTTACCATTGAACTAGATAAAATTAATAAATCAGTTTCTTTAAGTTTGTTGATTCAAAAATCTGCATCTATTTCATTTCAATAATTAGGAATATTATTTTTTGTTAAATAAGTTTCTGAATGAGTTGTGTTTAAGTCATATCTTTGTACTTCATATTCTTTTGAATTTAAAAGATATTCATCTAAAACATTTAATGTAGCATGAGTATATGAAATATTTGGGTCTTTAACTAAATTACCTTCTAAAATTAATACTTTTTTCATTCTTTCCTTTCTTTTGACTATATAAATTAATTATATTAAAGTAATATAATTATTATGCAAAAATTGTTCAATTTTTAAAGAATTAATTCCATTAATTTGTAAAATATATATTAATTTATAAAAAAAGAGTAAAATACAATTATAAATTACTTTATTTATAAATTAGGAGAAATAATGGCAAAATTTAAACGTATTTTTATGATAGTAACAGATGGTTTGGGAATAGGACCAGATAGAGATCAAAAACATTTTGGCGATGCAGGAGCAAATACTATTAGATCTGCATCGATGGCAGAAGAATTTAAAATAGATACATGAAAAAAATTAGGAATTGGTAATATTACTGATTTAAACGGAAATTATTATGTTTCTAAACCATTAGCGTATGTTGCTAAAGTTCAAGAAGTTTCAAATGCAAAAGATACATTAGCAGGACACTGAGAGATGATGGGAATTAAAACAATGGTTCCATTCCCTACTTTTTCAGAAAACGGATTTCCTCAAGAATTAATTGATGAATTATCAAAAGCGTTTGATGGAAGACCTATTGTAGGAAATAAATCATCATCAGGAACAGATATAATTAATGAATTAGCTAACGAAGAAAAAGAAAGAGGAGCAATTATTGTTTATACATCTTTAGATTCAGTATTGCAAATATGTGCTCACGAAGAGTGAACAGGTTTAGATAATTTATATAGATATGCTAAAGCAGCAAGAGAAATTTGTTCGTCAAAACCAGAATGAAATGTAGGAAGAATTATTGCTCGTCCATATATAGGAGATTTTGGTAATTTTACAAGAACTTTTAATCGTCATGATTATGCAAATAAACCACGTGAAATGATTTTAAATAAATTACAAGAACAAGGAATTGAAGTTATTTCAATAGGTAAAATAAATGATATTTTTGTAGGTCAAGGAATTTCAAGGCATATTCCAAGTGAAGGTGATGCTCATGGAATGGATTTAACTATTGAACTTGCTCAACAACAAAGTGAAAATCAATTAATTTTTACTAATTTAGTACAATTTGATTCACATTATGGACACCGTAGAAATGTTCACGGTTATGCACAAAATATTGCAGACTTAGATGTTAAATTAGCAAAATTAATTAATGCAATGAACCAAGATGATTTATTAATAATGACTTCAGATCATGGTAATGATCCTTTATATCCAGGATTTAATCATACTAGAGAATTACTACCTGCAACAATTTTTTCAAAATCATTTAAAAATCCAAAAGTATTACCAAACTTTAATGGTTTAGGAACTTTAGGAAACATAGTTGCAAGAAACTTTGGAGCAGAAGTAGTTTTAGAAACAGGTGATGATATCTTTGACAAATTAGTATAATTCAAAACTAGGTATACCTAGTTTTTTCTATTAAAAATAAATTTACATAATTTTGTTTTTTTATTATAATATACAAGCAATACATAAAGACAGTAACGGCTAAGCTTAATAATGTTACCAAGTGTATGACTTATTTTCTTGTATTGCAAATAATTTTGAAAGGAGGCTAAAATGTCAGAATCAAAATTCAAATTAGCTAAAAGAGAAGTTGTTCAAGAAATAACAGCAAAAATTAAAAATTCTCAAGCAATTGCTTTTGCTGAATATCGTGGTTTAACTGTTTCTGAATTAGAATTATTTAGAAATGAAGCAAGTAAATTAGGATTAGAAGTTAAAGTTTACAAAAACCGTTTATTTAAACTAGCAGCTCAAGCAACAGGTTTTGCTGATTTAGATGAATATTTAGTAGGACCGAACATATTTGTTTTTTCTAATCAAGATGGAATGTCTGCTGCTAAATTATTAGCATCATTTGCTAAAAAATATAAACTAATGGTTATTAAAGCTGGAACATTTGAAGGTAAAGTTATTGATGCACAAGGTGTAAAAGATGTTGCTACACTTCCTACATATGAAGAAGCACTTACAATACTTGCACGTTCAATGATGTCTCCACTACAACAACTTGGTTTATCTCTTAAAATGTATAGTGAAGGTAAATCAGAATAATTAACTATAAAAATAAAATAAGAAAGGAAGAATTAAATTATGTCAAAATTAACAAAAGAAACATTTATTGAATCATTAAAAGAAATGTCAATTAAAGAAGTTATGGAACTTGTAGAAGCAATGAAAGAAGCATTTGGAATTGACCCGATGGCTGCTATGGCAGTTGCTGCTGCTCCTGCAGAAGCCGGATCAGAGGAAAAAACAAGTTTCAAAGTTGTTTTAAAATCAGATGGAGGAAAGAAAATCCCAGTTATTAAAGCTGTTCAAGCTGTATTAGGACTTGACTTAATGGGAGCCAAAAAAATAGTTGATGCTTTACCTGCTACAATTAAAGAAAACGTTAAAGCAGAAGAAGCAGAACAAATTAAAGCTGATTTAGTAGCAGCTGGTGCTGAAGTTTCAGTTGAATAATTTCTAAATAGATGCTTTTTGCATCTATTTTTTTATAAATTTTATAAAATTATTATAAGAGGAAATTATGAAAAAAATTAAATTGATAAATATTTTACTTAGTTTAAGTATAAGTCCTATTGCTTTTGTTGTTTCATGTAAACAAACAAACTCAGAACAAACATCAAGTAATGATAATAGAACTAAGGTAATGAATCCAGAAAAAACTCCCGAAGCAGGACTTGAAATAGAAGTTAATCAAGCAAATGATTTAGATTTATTTGGTATTGAAAAAGGTAATAACATAATTGATTTAATTTCAAATGAATTATTAAATAATTCAATTAAAAACGAAAGTGTTTTTATATTTGATCGCGTAGGTAAAAAAGTTTTAATTCAACCTAAAGGAACAGTTCGTGTGGATTGAAAAAACTTAGGTAATAGAAAAGAATTAGATGTTTTTTCAGTAAATCCTTCAATAAGTTCATATCAACTAGCAAATGCTAAAAATCCTACATATACAAATGAAAGAAATCAACAAAGAATAAGTTCATTTATTGATTATGAAATTATGGGAGATTTTATTCAATTTGAATATAAAATTGCTTTATTTGATAAAGGTAATATATCACTTTCTAATTTAACATTTAAATCTAAATTTGATTTAAAAACTGGAACAAAACAAACAATTAAAGTTAAATACAAAGTTAAAAATCAAGAACAAGAAACAACAATTAAATCATCTTATACAACTCACATAAATCCTTCTTCTGTAAATGAATCAAATTATGTTTATGATGCAAATAACAACTACTATGCTAGTGCTAATGGTTTATATGGTCTAGATTTATGGAAAGAATTAAACAAAATTCAAAAATCTAAAAGACATTCAATTAAATCTTATAATGATTTACCTACTTTTTATAATAATTCTAGTGCTTTTAAAGATAATTATTATGAAAAAGATGGTTCTATTTTAGATATTTATTCAGAAAATCCTGAAGGAAACGACCCTTATATATATACAACTTATAAAGGAGGTGACGGAAGAAATGAAGGTTCTGGTACTAATAGAGAACATGTTATTCCACAATCTTGATTTAGTAAGGTTGAACCACTAAGAAATGATCCGACATTTGTATGACCTTCTGATATTAAAGTGAACTCAGTTAGAGCAAACTTTCCTCATGATGATGTAACAAATATTACATCTACATCGCAAAATGGTTCAAAAAGTGGGACTAATTCTTTAGGGGAAAAAGTCTTTGAAGTTATTGATGCATTTAAAGGAGATATAGCAAGAGCATATCTATATTTTGCATCAAGCTATTTTGATAAAAATATTAGTAATGGAAATTCTATTTTAACTGATGTATTTCCAAATATTAAAGAACATTACTTATTAACATATCTTAATTGAAATTCAAAAGATCCAGTTGATATGTTTGATATAAACAGGAATAATGAAACATTTAAAGAAACAACTATAAGAAATCCTTTTATTGATTATCCTAATTTAGCATCAAGTTTATTTGGTCAAAATCCAAAACCTTTTGAAAATAAAGGTGTTTTAATTAATATGCAATAAAGTTGAAAATAGCAA
Source organism: Mycoplasmopsis felis ATCC 23391 (assembly GCF_000701865.1). GTDB lineage: Bacteria > Bacillota_I > Bacilli_A > Mycoplasmatales > Metamycoplasmataceae > Mycoplasmopsis > Mycoplasmopsis felis. The sequence goes on from NZ_JNKA01000003.1 coordinate 42,753, forward strand.
TTTTATTGCATATTTTTTGATATTGTATCTGTTTAAAAACGTTATTTTCAAAATGATTGCAAATAGTATAAGTTTTTAATAAAAAAATGTATAATAAACATATTTCTATATATATATATATATATCGAGGTTATTATGAAAAAGAAATTTAAATTATTAAGTCTATTAAGCGTTTCAACTTTTTTTATTTTAATAAGTTGTAGTTATCCAGAACCAAAAGTTTCTGAACATAAAAAAATAGATGGTCAAGCAAAACAAGATACCAAACCATTGCTAAGTGATATAAAAGATTCAGATGAATTAATAACAACAGATAATTTACATATTTATGATTTAACCTTTAATTTAATTAAAGGTCAAAAAAGATACATTGATTTTGTAAAAGAACTACCAACATATTTTTCAGGTATATCTGGAAATACAAATGTTATTTATTTTAATGATTTTGAATGAGATGATGATTTGCAAGAAAATGATTTCATTTTTAATGATTTAGTTTTAACTGGAGTTTCTAAATCAAATAGAGACATAAAAGTTAATATATTTATTAAAACGCATATAAAAGAACCAAATACCTTAGAATTAAAATCAGGTAGAACTAATAATAATAGTAATTTATCAGATTATTTTGATTTAGATAAAATAGCATACCAAGAAAAATTATGAGGTTTATTTGATTCTGATATAAGAACCAATAATAGATGAGATACATGAGCATTTATGAGTGTTCCTTTAAACGATACTGATGAAAAAAAGAGACAACTTGTATTCAAGTTCACAGAAGAAAAAGAAATTTCACTAATTAAATTATGATTTTGAACTGGTTCACCATCAGGACACAATTTACCCAATTCTTTCACAGTAGAATATTCAAATGATGGTGTTGATTATATACCTGTGAAAAATCAAGATAAAGTTTCACCAAGTGACTTTTCTCCTAATCAAAATTTAGGCCAGTCAGAAAGTAATGTTTCTGAAGCAAAAGAAATTAATTTTTCTCCTGTTAAAACAAGATTTTTAAAATTAAAATGAGATCCAAGTAAAAGAAGAGATAATAATCGAGAAGTCTGAAATTTAATCGGATTAACTGAACTAGAGTTTTGAGGTCCAGATGGACAAGTTCGTGAATTATTCTTAAGTAATGATAATGCATTATTAGAATTTAATTATGATGGTAAAGACTATACAAATTCATTTAACGAAAAAAATGAATTGACAATAATTGACAATGATTTATCTGTTAATTCTATAGAAAAAATCATAACAAAAAGTTCAAGGGGTGCTTTATCAAATAAATTGAAATTAATGTCTCAAACAACACAAAAAAACAAAGTTATTTCACAAGTTTATAAATTATTTATTACTTCTCAAAAAGGACAAACACAAACATATACAATTACCATAAAGTTAGGAAGATAAAATGAAAAACAAAAAGAAAATTATCATAGGTAGTTCCGTAGCAGGAGGATCTATCTTAGGTGCAATTATTATAGGTTCAAGTGTAGGTAGTTATGTATCAAATAAAAATTATTATAATGACAAAACAAACCAAAATAAGCAAAATGAAACATTAAAAGAACTTTTATCTGATTTGCATAAAAATCCACAATATACACAGGTAATTGATGCTGTTTTATTAGAATTCGAATCTAAACCATATAAAAACGCATTAGAAAAAGGGAATAACTTAGATGAAATTTATAAAGTATTTTCTGAATTGAAAAAAACAGATGATACAGATTTTGAAAAATTAAACGATTTCTTTCCTTCTTCAATAAGTAAATCTAATACAATAGATGTTATTACAAAAATTTATAATAAAGGACAAGGGAATAATTCTATCATTCAAGCACTTTTGGAACCAGAAGTTAGTCAAGAATTAACAGAAGTTAAAAATGAAATTACAAAAATAAGTAATGAAAACAAATTAATTAATCAAAAAACAGAGAACTTAATTCAATTATTTAATTTACATAACTTTACTGTTAATGATTTATATATAAATATTAAAAATAATTTCAAGCAGTTTTTAGAAATTGAATTAAATACTAACTTAACAGAAGAATTAATTCAAGAATATGAAAATAATTTAAACAAAGCAAATAATATTTTAAAAACATTAAATATAGATAATGAAAATAATGTTTCTGTTGTTATTGATAATATAGTAAATAATTTATCAATTCAAGAAGAAAATAAACAAACATTAAAAGAGAATTTATTTTTAGTTTTATCTTCGTTTTATAAATTAAATGAAACAATTCGAGATAAACAAATAAAAGTATTGAACAATGAATTAAAATCAAAATTAAATGAATTTAATGTTATATTAATTCAAAATGAACAAATTAATTCATTTGTGTTAGTTCCTTATATAAAACAGTTACAACAAAAAATTGAAACTTATAAATCAATAGATGAAAATAAATATAATGAACTAATTAATCAATTACAAAATATTAATAATTTTGATTCATTTAATGAATTACAAAATCAAGTTGATGCATTATTAAATAATTTTAGAAACCAAAAAGAAGATTTAAAAAATGTTTTAGCTAATACAAAGATTTCAGTAGAATTCAAAAACAATAAATTAAAAGAAATAACTGAATTAAAAACTTTATCAAGGGTTAGTGAATATCAAAATGAATTAAACTTAATCAACCAAAAAACTAATCAGATTGTAAACAAAATAAAAGATATAAAAAATCTAATTAATAATAAATCAATTAGTGGCCAATCAGAGTATGATTTTTATGAACTGCTAAGTTCAAATCTAAATGTATATAATAATTTAAATGATGAATTAAAAACAATAGATTCTAATATTTTAGATACTTTTTATAATTCTTTAAATTCATTAAATATTTCTACTTCAAATAATCAATCATTACAAGAAATATTTGTTCAAAAAACAACTGAATACTTTAATACAATTAAAACTCAATTGAAAAATAATTATAATACAACAGGTATAACAGAAGGAAATGAGGGGTTTTTATCTGTTGGTTCTATTAACTATAATAACGCTAAAATTTTATTAAAAGAATTAGATAACAATAGTTTTGATTTTGAAATATCAAAATTAGCATTAGATGATTCTAAAAAAAGTTTAATAATAACATATCAAATAACAAGTAAATTTAATCCTAATTTAAAAACAGAATTACAAACTACAATAGATTATGGAACTGATAACAATCAAGTTGTTGAAAAATTTAACTCACTAAATGAATATAATAATGCTGATTCATTAATTGATATTAATTATTTTGAATTATCCAAACTTACTTATCAAGAATTTCAAAATAAGTTTGATTTGAATAAAACAAATCAAACTTATAAAACATTAGGTATTTTTGCTAATGTAATAAATAAAGAAAATGGTGAAATTGAATATGAAACAGAAAAAAGTAATTTATTCTTTAAAAAATCTAAGTATATAAAAAGTTATTTTACATATCAATTAAAAGAAATACCAACATTTGAAAATAATAAATTAAACTTTAAAATTGATATTTATTTTAATGACCAAGTTTTAAAAACACTTAACCTATCTTCACAAAATAATGTAAACTTCCAAACAAGTACAGAACAATCATTAGATGATGCAATAGACAAACAAAAAATTATCGAAATTTTAAATGAAGGAAGAACAGGTCTTTATCAAAATTGATCAGTAAAAAGAGGAATTAAAAAAACTCATACTGACTACTATGTAAAAGATGCAATTAAAGCATTAAATGATATTTATATAATGCCTAAGCACGGAAGATATGAAATTAAACCATATGAAGTAGTGGAAGCAAGGAATATTGAATCTTCACAATGAGGTGGATTAGCTAAAGTTTTCTTCTGATATCAAGAAGATGGTCAATGAGCAGAATTGCCAAGTGATAGAAATAAATATACATATAATATTGATCACTTTAAACATGTTAGATATGATGATTATGTAGAACCAAAAAATGGTGTTAAATTAACAGAAGCAGATTTTGTTGGGTTCCAGAGAATTGATGATAATTTAATAAATCAAGTTAATACTTTAAATTCAGCTGATTTTACTTTTAGAAAAGCTGCAGGTAAAGCAGAAAATAATAGTAATACAACTGCTTATAGAGTTTTCAATCCATCTGCAGTATTAGAATAAAATGCAGAATTGAAAATTAATTATATTTTTAGGTTGCTTAAAAATAATCAAAAACAAAATAATAACACTCCACATGTAGCTGACAAAAATTATGATAATGATTGATATGTTCCATTAAATGTTGGTCATTTATTAAATAATGTAGATAATCCAAGTGATATACAATGATCTAGTGCAAATAATGATACTATTGAAAATAGACTATTTTATTATTTTTATGATGTTAAATTAAAAGGTAAAAGAGGAATTTCTTATAAACTTGGTTTTATTGATAAAAAAGATTCGAATAAAAGGTATACAAATCCAAATAAAATATTTTACGCATATAACTTAGTTAATGATTATGAACAAGTTTTATATCCAAATATTATTTTGAATAATATTAAACTTAGTGATTTAAAAATAAATACTGAATTATTAAAAAATAAAAAAGCATCATATTTCAAAAATAATCTAAATGAACTAAATGAAATAATTGCTTTAAAACAAGAAGATGAATTTATAAGTTATAAAAATTATGAAATACCAAAAAATAGATTTTCAATTATAGATATTACTAAAGGTAATGAAAATTATGCATTTGTTAGATTTGGTTTCAAAGATAATAATGATAACATAGTTAAAGGACATAATTGATATAGAATTTCTGGTTTTGATTCAGATGAATCTATATTAGAATTTAGGAATCTAGACCATGGAACAGATTTATTAAAAACTACTTATTTATCAACTAATGAAGTATTTAGAAGTAGAATATTAGAACCTTATTGAAAAGATTTATTATGAAATAAGTATTCTGATTACCAAGCATCATGAACACTAAAAAAAGAATACCTAGAACATACATTTCTAAAACCAAATACAAGAAATAGAACAATTGATTTTTCATTTTTTATTACTCCACTAATATTTGATAATAATAAGGATAATAGACAAAAACAAGAACGTTATGCTATTAAATATAAATTAGATTTTGAAAAACTGTTTGTAGAAAAATTAATTAGTTGAGAATCTAATTTTGAATTTACAGATAATAACCAAAAAATAACCATTCCATACCGTTTTATTTTTAAATGAGATGATATTAAAGGATTAACAATTGAATTTCTTTCATTAGATTCTACTTATAAATTATTAATAGATATATCAACACAGCAACAAAGAAAAGAAAACAAAACTTTTGATAATGATCGTGCAATCATTGTATCACCTGCATCAGCTAAAATGATTATTAACTATGTTAATGAAGCAGAAGATGAAGGAACATTTGGTCTAAATTATGAAACTAATTTATATGATTATAATAAAGTAGATTTTGGACAACCACAAGAACCAATGATTTTATATAATGATGGTAAAATATTAGGTGATTATTCATTTTATAATCCAAACCAAAACGTTCCTTGAAAACATAATCAAGGTTATAAACCAGATTGTCAATGAATTAGAACAGAATGGGGAGTTGATGATAATTGAACATTAATTAAAAATGTTAAAAAGCGTGCTATTAGATATACAACAGGTTCATTAGGTTCAGGTTCTTTAATAGGTAAAGTAAGTGATGATCCAACAGATTATAGATTTTACATCCTAACAAATCATCATGTTGAAAGTAGGATTAATAATTTATCTCACTTTAATGGAAATAATTTAGTTAAAGACTTAGGTGGTGGTGTGGGAATGAGATTACCATTAAATATTTATAAAAACGAAATACATGAAGGTAATCCATATACAAATTATGGTGGTGCAGATGAACACCATGTTACTGCAACATGAATCCCTGGTGCTAAAGCAATTTGAACAGGAATTACAGGTACTGATTTTAAAACAAGAACAGGTGAAACAGGTTCAAAAATTGATGCAACAATAACTGTTGTAGATTTAAAAGAATCTCTAAAACAAGCTAATTTAAGAGCTAAAGGAGATATGATACGCTTTATTGATGATATTTATAATTCAGAAAACGTAAAATTTGATATTAGTTATTCTGCATCTCAAATATGAGTACCAGCTTTAAAAGATATTGCACATACTGGATTCCCTGGTTGAGGTGGATTGACTGGTTATGTAAATCACCGTCCAGAAGTAGGAGTTAGCGAAACAGTAATTAGGCAATTTCCAAATTATTCACCAATGAAGTTTGGTGGAGGTAATTCAGGTACTTCTTTCTTTATAGGAGATGATTCATTGATTTCTTTATGACATTCAGGAGCAAATGGAGCTTGAAGTACTGGAACTCATATGGAAACAGAAAGAATTAGTTATATGGGCGTAAATCATAATAATGAAAATCCATTAGAATTAAAAAATTCTGGTTCTTTTGGTAATGTATTATTCAAAGCAAGTCTAAAAAACCCAGGTGAGTTTAGTATGCCATGGTTTTACAAACCAATTTTAAATAATAAATAATATATATATATAAGGACACAATATGACAGAAAATAAGAATAAAAAGAAAAAAGGTTTTGCTGTAGTTATTGGTTCTGCATTAGTATTAGCAGGATCATCAGCTATTGCAGGAACAATATTAGCAATTAATTCACAAGAATCAAATCAAAGACAAAAATCATATGATGATAAAAAGAATGAATTAAGAGAATTAATTTCAAAAATAACAGACACAGAAACAAGAAATAAATTAACAGAAAAATTAAACACAATTTCACAAGATTATAACCCTGAATCATTAAAAGATATTTTAGAATTAATAGAAGAAGCGAAAAACAATCATAAAAAAGAAATTCAAGAGACCGAAAAACAAGGTCAAATGTTTTTAATTTCAGATATTAACGAAATAAAATACAACGATAAAAAAGATCAAAAAATTATAGAAGCATACCAAAAAAAATATGCTGCTATTAAACAAAAATTTCTAGATTCAATTAATCAAAGTGATATCACACCAGATCAATTAGAAACAGCTAAAAATACTTATTTAAATGATTTAAACAATTTAAAAGAAGAAGTAAAAACAACTAATGATTCTCTGGTTTTATTAACAAAAGTAACTGATAAAGAAAAGGAAACAGAATTATTATTACAAATTCAAACTTCAGCAAGTTTAGATTTACCTAAAATTCAAGAAACTAAAGCAAATATTGAAAACCAAATTAAAACTGAAAAAGATGAATTTGTTACAAATCTTTCTACATCTAGTTCAATATTATCAGAAGTTAAACGTGATATATTAAATTCTTATGATCAAAAAATAAATGATTTAAAAAATCAAATTAATCAGTTAAATACAGAAGAAAATATTAATAATTTAACTTTACAAAACAGAGAAAAATCTCAAAAAGTTTTAGAAGAAACTCAAAAATTAAAGCAAATAGCTGACATTATTTTCCATCTAAAAGACAGAAATCCAGATGATAAAAAAGTTATTGTAGATGCTTTGAATAAAGTTGATTTTAGTAATAATTCATCAAACTCAGATGATACAACTTCAACAGATGATTCATCAAATAATACACCAACAACAATTAATGATGTTTTAGCATTAGCACAAAAACTAAATAACAAGCAAACTGTTAAACAAAATGATAAAATTTCTGCTGTTAATAAAAAGTTATTAGATGCAGTTATTAATGACAAAAAACAAGAAGAATTTAAACAAAGATTAGAACAAGCAACCAATATTACTGATTCATATAATTTAGACAATAAAGCAAACCTATTAACATCATTAATCAATAATGATTCAATTGATAATGATACTAAATCTCAATTAACACCTTTATTAGATCAATTAACTCAAGCAAGAGAATTAATTCAAAACAATCCAACTCAAGCAAGTCAAAAATTAACAGAAATTGAAAATCAAATTAATGCAACTATCTTAGGACAAAATCCTGATGAAACCAAAAATAATAAATTATTAAATCTTCAAAAAAATGCTTTGACTGAATTGATTAATAATACTAATTTAACACCAGAACAAAAAACAGATTTAATCAATAAGATTACAGCAGCAAATGATTTAACGTCATTAAATAATTTAAAAGAACAAGATGTTAAAAAAGCATTAGATAATCAATATCTACAAGATAATGCTCCAAGAATTTCAGAGATTTTAAACAATCTTAATAATGATTTAGAAACTGAAATTACTAAACAATCAGGGATACCTGGATTAGTTTATGTTAAAAAACAAAATTTAATTGATTCAATAAATGATTCTAATTTACCTCAAAGTCAAAAAGATGTTTTATTAAATAAAATTCAAAGCGCAGCTAATAACGATCCGAGTGCAGAATTAACTCAATTAAGAACATTAGATGATGAAGTAGAAGCGTTTGTAAGATTACAAAACTTAAAAGATAAAGCTACTGATTTATTAAATAAATTAACTGATTCTCCAGAAAAAACAAACTTATTAAATAGTTTAAATAATCTAGATATTACTGATTTAGCATCAGCAGAACAAGTAATAAATCAAGCTGAAACACAATTAAATACTATTACAACCAATGTTAATCAACAATTACAAACAAACTAGAGAAACAACCCAAAATGCAATAGATAAACTATCGGGAAATAGTGATTTAGTAAGGGAATTAAGCAATCAATTATCTAATTCAACAACACAAGATCAATTTACTGTACTAAAAATAAGAGCAGAACAAGTTCTTAATGATGAAATATCAGCAACACAAAGGGTTATTGATCAAATTAATGATTTAGACCCTAAAAAAGCAGAATTACAAAAACAATTAGATGATGCTAAAAATTCTCCGGATTCTACATATGAAACATTTGCTAATATACATAATCAAGCAAATGCAAATTTAGCAAGACAAAACGAATTAACCTCTGCAAATTCTATTTTAACTTCAGCAAGTAATCTTACAGAAGAAGAAAGAACAGAATTACAAAATCAATTAAATTCAGCAAATGATTCAGATAGCGTTGCATTAATAAAAGATCAAATAGTTCTTAAAAAAGAATATAGTGATACTAAAGCACAAGCTACATCAAGTGTAAGTCAAATTACTAACCCAACTAAAAAAGCAGAATTTGAACAAATGCTTTCTAATGCATCAACAAAAGAAGCAGCAGATAAGATTCGTTCAGATGCAAGTGCATATGCAGATGCTGAAGAAATTAATAATGATTTACACAATAGATTAAATTCATTGTTAGAAAATATAACAGATCAAAGTAAAAAACAAGAAATAGCAACTCAATTAACTAATGCATTAAATGATGATAGTAACAATCCAAATACTGATCAATCTGCTGTTTTAACTAAATTACATGAAGTTGAAACAAAAATTAATGAACAATTAAATAGAGAAACAGAATTATCTGCTATTAAAACTCAAAAAGAACAATCTATAGAAACAGAATTAACTGAAATAACTGATCCTACTAAAAAAGCAGAATTCCAAACTAAATTAGATGAAATTAAAAACACAACAGATTTATCTCAAGCTGTTTCTAAAGCAAATGAATTACAAAATATGATTCAAACTCAAAAAGAATTTGAATCATCAAAACAATTAGCAACCTCAGAATTATCACGTTTAAGAGTTGCAAATTCATCTCAAAGAACTGAATTAGAAAATAGATTAAACGCAGCAACAACAAAAGAGCAATTAGACAATCTAAGAACTGAAATTTTAGCTGAAAAAGTTAAAGAAGATAAGTTAATTGAAGATGAACGTAAAAAAGTAAGAGAAGCAATTTCTTTATTATCAGATTCAAATCCATTAAAACAACAATTAACAGAAAGATTGCAAACAGCTTTACCTATTGACAATCCTGATTCACAAGACGATGTAGCAGATGTAGAACAAGCAAAAAGCATTGCTCAAGAAGCAACACAAGTTTTTGAAACATTAAAAACAAATTTTGAAACTGAATTAGCAAAATTAACAGGACTAGAAGATAGTGAAGCAATAGAAGGATATAATTTATCAACATTTAATGCTAATAAATCTCAAGCAAATCTTGATGAAGATAAATTAGCAGTTTTATCTGAAAAAGTTCAACAAACACTACAAAAATTCAGAGATCAAGCATTAGCAGAAGCAGTTAAATTATCAGATGATAACCCTAAAAAAGCAGAATTATTAAATGCTATTAATAATCCTGCCAAAACATTAGCAGAATTAAAAACATTAAAAACAGATAGCATTAGTGCAAAACAATTAGAAGATGCTAAAAACCAAGCATTACAAGAAATCCAAAAAATTAAATCTCAAACAAGAAGAGAAGAATTAATCGATGAATTAAATGCTGCAGATACTGTTGAAAAAGCAAATGAAGTAAAACAAAAAGCAACATATGAAATACAAGCAGAACAAGAAAGACATAGATTAGTTTATACATCTGCTTTAGAATTAATCAACAACATTGAAGATCAACAAATTAAAATGGATTTATTAAAACAAATCAATGGAGTTGATGAACAAGGTAATGCTAATACCACAGGACCAGATAGTTCTTTAAGTACACAAGATTTAGAAGATATTAAAGCAGTAGCACAATCTCAAAGAACACAAGAAGAAAATAATTTAGAAAAATCAAAAGAATCTGCAAGAGAAGAATTATTAAAAATTACAGATACTAATATTACAGATGGAAAAGGTGATTTTGCAAGAAGAATTGATAATGCAAGAACTCAAGCAGAAGTTCAAACAATTATTTCAGAAATTAATGCTCAATTAGAAAATGCCAAAAATAAAGCATTAGAATTAAGAGATAAATTAGAACCAAACAACCCTGCACGTTTAGATATTGAAGCATTAATAAATCAATTTGGACAAGATAACACCCCAAGTCAAGCTGAATGAGATGCATTAAAAACGAAAGCAGAACAAGAAATACAAAGATTAAGAAATCATGCTATAAGTGTTGTTAATAGATTATCAAACGGAGTTACTAAATCTGAATTATTACAAAACTTAAATGACCAAGTTAATACAGATACAGAAGCAAAAATAGCAAACTACCAACAACAAGCTCAACAAATTATTGACGCTAAAATAGCAGAAGTTCAAGCAGTTGTTAATAAAACAATCGGTTCAACTGAAAACACAACCTTTGTTGAAAGATTAAACAATCAAAATATCACAATCGATGAATTAGAAACATTAAAAAATGAAGCACAAACTGTTTTTGATAATAAGTTAAATGAAATTAAAGCAAACATTGATACTTTACTAGCTTTTGCTAAACCAGAAGATGATAGTGCAGTTAATGAACTTAAAGAAAGATTATTAAATGCATCTAATATTCAAGAAATTAATGAAATTCAAAACCAAGTTTTAGCAAAAACTCAAGAATTAGTAAATAAAGAATTAACAATATTATTAGGTGTAGAAGGTGATCCATCTAAAAACCATCCTCAATTACAATCATTAATAGATAAAGTTAATTCAGATACAACAGTTTCTGTAACAGATAAAATTAATGTAGTTTCTGAAACAACTGCTTTATTATCTCAAGCAAGAACTCAAGCACAAAATTCAATTAATAAATTAAATGGTGATACAGAAGTTCAAGCACAAAGCCTTCCACTACCTCCAGAAGCTCATCAAACATATGCACAATTACTAGCAGCTCAAGAAAAAGCAGAAGAGTTATTTGAAAACGAGAAACAAAAAGTATTAACTCAAATTAATGCACTAAGAACAGAAAATCAAGGTACTTTAAGTGAAGAATTACAAAATGCTACAGATTTAAATGCTGTTAAATCTGCAAAAAATAAAACAGAAATAGCACAAGCGAAACAAGATACAAATGATATTATTGCTCTAATTCAAACTCCAGACAAACAAAATGCAGTTCGAGAAGCATTAACAAATGCTGGTGATGATTTAACAGCTATTTTAAACGCTAAAAATACAGCTATTGAAAAATTAAGAGAAGAAGGCGAAGAAGTTAGAGCAGATGTAGCAAGTATTCAAAATGAACTAAGACCTTATTTAGCAAATCTAAATCTAGAACAAAGTTTATTAGATAACTTAGCTAATGCAACTACACCAGAACAATTAACTCAAGCAAAACAAGGTATTATTAATTCTATTAATCAAATTGCTTTAAATACTATATCTCCATTACCAGATGCTGATCAAAATAAAACTAATGTAACAAATATGCCTAATACTAACATAACTGAAGTATTAGCAAAATACAATGAAAGTTTAAAACAATTAGCTAAATATAATGCTCAAACTGAAATTAATAAATTACCAGAAAATGCAAGAGAATCATTAAATAATGAATTAACAAATGCAAATACAACTGAAACTTATAATCAAATTCAAGCAAAAGCAACTGAATTAGTTAATTTACATAATTTAGCAAACCAAGAATTAGCTTCGCTTCCTTCACAAGGAAACAAAACTGCATTACAAGAAGAATTAAACAATGCTACTACAAAAGAAAAAACCCAAGAAGTAATAGATAAAATAGCAGAATTATTAACAAAAATTAATGAAGCTCAAACAGAATTAGATAAAGTTTCAGATAGAAACAAAGAGAATTTACAAGAAGAATTAAACAATGCTACTACCAAAGAAAAAGTAGCAGAAGTTCTTACTAAAATACAACAAGCCCAAAGGCAAGATGTACTAGATGCAGAATATGCTCAAGCACAAACTGAAGCTCAAAATGCTATTAATAATCTTCCAGAGGGATCACGAAGAACTTTACAAAGTAAATTAAACAACACCAACCCAACTCCTACTAAAGAACAAGTAGAACAAATTAAAAATGATGCAATTGAATTAAAAACAGTTCAAGACCAAACTCGTGATACTATTAATGCAACTAGTTTATCTCCAAATAATAAAGAAAAATTATTAGCTGATTT
>NZ_JNKA01000004.1 GCF_000701865.1 Mycoplasmopsis felis ATCC 23391
CTTCTGAAATACCAGAAGAAGTTGGAATTACATCGATTTGACCTTTTAAAGATAAGGAAAATATATATTTAAATTCATTTTGTTTTGGCATAAGGTTAAACAACATAAATAATTATTATATAAACTTCCTTGCATACAACTTAAGAAACAATGAACTAAGAAAAGACATAGTTTTACTTGCTCAAGGTATTTCAAGATTTAATATATCTAATAGAAGATTTATGAAACTAAATATTCTATTACCGAATATTTCCGAACAACAAAAAATCGGAGATTTTTTTAGTAATATTGATACCCTAATCAATCTTTACAATTCCAAACTCAACAAACTTAAACAAATCAAAGAAGGTTTATTACAAAAAATGTTTGTATAAGACTAATATCTGTATAATCAAAAGAAAGTAAATAAAGAAACAAAAACATAGAACCATTAAGTTCTATGTTTTTGTTTTAATCTTGTTGTTTTAACATAACTAGTTCGTTAAATGATTTAATTAAATTTCTTTTATTTATTTTTAATTCTAAGTAGTAATTAATAAATGGTAATGATATAAAAGTAAATAAGAAGATTACATATAATAAAATTGGTAAATAAGCAGGTATTTTATTGCTTTGGTTATCTAAAAACAATCCTCATCCTGCTGGATTGGTTTTAGATAAATCACTTAAGAATTCTATGTTTATAACAACAAAAGCAATTTCTATAATAGTAATCCCTATAATTGTAGTTATAGCAGTTATATAGTATAAATATTTATTCATTTTTGTTGTTTCACTAAATTTGTTTCTTTTAATTGTATAAAGTAAAATAACAATTGCATAAATACCAAAAAAGAAAACAGTAGTAAAGTTTGAAATCCCATCAATTAAGATATCTGAATTAAGAACTATAGATGGAATAAATATAATAAGTGATCATAATGTCATTATTATACCCATATAAATAAATGTAGTTTTTGTATAACCAAATTTATTTTTTAATTTAGTTGAGCCAAACAACAAATTACTATTTATTAAATTTCTAATTTCATTTGTAAAACCAGAAGATATACCATTAATTACACCAAGTGTTGAAATAATTAAAAAGAAGAAAATAATTGGTGTAACATATTTAGCTGCAGATACACTAATAGAATCAGCTATTAATGTTCCTATAAAACCAGCATTATGGAATATTGAAGATAAAGCAATTAATGTGTATAAAATGGTTACAAATACTAATCCTACTAAAATAACTTTAGGTAATGTTTTTGACGGATTTTTTGTTTTATGTGATAATGACCCAGATACTAAAAATGCATCATAAGAAAATAATACAAAAGGTAGTGCTGCAATTATTCCCTTAATAGTAAATGAATTTTTTAAAAATGCATTCATTCCATCTGCATTGTGGGTATTAGGGAATAAAATACCTATAAATAAAGCAAAAATAAGAGGTATGAATTTAATAATAGTAACTATTGATTGTAAATAACCACTAACTACAGTTGATAAATAATTTAATACTATAAACATTAACATAATAACAAAACCAACTATTATATGAACATATATTGGTATATTTTTAAAATTTAATGTAGTTATAGTACTAAGAAACTGAAAGAATATTTCTGAAAAGAAAAGTCCTAATACAGTTGCTAAAATACCTCAATAAAATAAGGTATAAGAAGTAGCAGCAAAATATCCAAACCTTGCTTTACCTACTTTATACGCTCAATTACTTAAACCCGTTAATTTTGTGTTTTTAAATGAACCAATTTCAGCAAAACTTAGAGCTGCTGTAATTGAAATTATTCCACCGATTATTCAAGCTAGTAATCATGATAGACCATCACCGTTTACTGCTCTAGATATCCCTCCGTTTTTAAAGAAGATACCAATTCCTACTACAGATCCTATTAACATCATTAACGAAAGAAAGAATCCAATTTTTTTATTTTTATTCATATTATATATTCCTATATGGTTGTTTAATTTTCTTGACAATAACCTTTAAATCAGGTAATTCATTATTTAGTTGTTCTTGTAAATCAAAAGCAAAAACTTCTTCGTCTAAATGAGGGATTTCTAAAATATTTGCTTTTATTTCTTGATAATTAATTCAATCACTTCATTTTAAATCACTTGTAATAATTAAATCAATTCCATTTAAAACTAGTTGATTGATTTGTCCTATATATCCAGAACCACTTAAAAAACAGATTTTTTTAAATTTTTGATTATAATTGATTACATTTGTTCTAAATTCACTTAATAAAAGTTTTTCTTTTATTAAGTGAGAAATTTCATCTATAGTAAATTCTTTATTTATAGTTGCACTATATTTTTCAGAATTACTATCATAAAAATCAAGTAAATCTAAATATTTAACTATTTGATAAGAAGTACCATATAAAGCACTATCATAATTAGTATGTAATGAATAAGAAGTAATTTGATGTTTTCTTAATTGTTTAATAATTTCTCTTTTATATGGTGCTTTAGTATCTTCGTCTTTTAAATGTTCTTCAAATAAAAAAGGATGATGACTAATAATTAAGTTACAATTGTTTTTGATTGCACTTTGTAAAACTTCAGAAGTTAAGTCCATAGCTAAAATAACACCAGTAATTTTTTTATGTTGTTGTGTTTTAACAGAATATCCAGAAGGGTCTCAAGGTTCTTTGTTTTGTAATGGATATTTAAGTTCAAGATATTCAATAAATTTCTTTAGTGTCATATTAATATCTTAAAAAGTCTTTTAAATTTTTTCCATACTTAGGACTATTTTTAAGTTTTCTTAAAATTTTATTTTCAATTTGACGAATTCTTTCTTTAGAAACTTTTCTTTCTACTGCTAATTCATCAAGACTGTGAACTCTATATCTTTGCCCATTTGCATCAGAACCAATTCCATAACGTCTACAAATTAGTTGCTTTTCATCATTTTCTAATTCTGTATCTATCATAGTTAATAACAACCCTGTTAATTCTTCATTAGCAGCAAAATCAATAGGATTAATAACTGCTTCATCTTTAACAAAATCACTAAAAGATGAATCATTTTCTTTACCTACTTGTTTATCTAATGAGATAGGGTCCATATTAATTCTTTTAATATGACTTACTTTATCTGCTGTAAATTCGCCACCTAAACGATCTGCTATTTGTTGGATGGTAGGTTCAATTCCTAATTCATGTTGTAATTCGCGTTCAATTTTTGATACTTTATTTATTGTTTCTACCATATGTACAGGTACTCTAATAGTTCTAGCTTGGTCTGCAACAGCTCTTGTAATTGCTTGTCTAATTCACCAAGTAGCATAAGTAGAGAATTTATAACCTTTGCTTACATCAAATTTTTGAACAGCTTTCATTATTCCCTGATTTCCTTCTGAAATCAAGTCTATGAATGATAAGCCTCTATTTTTATATTTTTTAGCATTATTGATAACTAAACGTAAATTACGTAAAACTAATTTATCTCTAGCTCTTTTACCTCTAAAACCACCTTTTTCAATTTCATTACATAATTTTTTTTCTTCAGCATCATCGAGAAGTTTTCCATACTTCCCAATCCAACGCATGTACCATTTTACAATATCATTAGTTTCAGTTAATTTATTAGTAAGATTTTTAGTTTTCTTAGTTTCTGCTTCTAAAAGAGTTGTTTGAGTACTATGGAATTCAAAGTTAAAATCACTAATATCATTATCATCTTCTAATAATGAATTATCATAATAATTTTCTTCTTCATCTTCTGCTTCTTCTTCCTCATCTTCTTCTTCATTTTCGTTATCTTGAGGAATATCTTTAATATTATCTAAATCATAATGAATTTCTTCACCATTTTCTTCATCAGATTCAATAAAATCATCATCTTCATCAATTTTTTGATTGAAATCTACTTCATCATCTTCCATCTCATTTTTTTTATTTTTAGAAGTAAAGCCTTGGAAATCATCAAACGAAACATCATCTAAATCACCAAAATCAGAGTGATTTTCCATTATTTTTTCATTAATTAGTTCACTAAAAAATAAGTTTGAATCTTCTTCATTTACAAAAATGTTGTGTTTATCCAGTAAATCAAAAACTTCTTCTTGCGAAAGAGTCTTTTTTTGAAGAATTTTCATATCTTTTTTTAATAACTTTATTGTGCTTTTAAATTCAGACATATTACCTCTTTTCTAATTTTATTTTGATATTTTTGTATTTTTCTATTGAGTTAATATAATTACTAAAAGTTTTAGGATTTACTGAACCTACTTCTAAAACAAAATTGTTATATTCTTTTTTTGCTTCTATAACAATTGGAAATAAAGGAATAGAAGCTCGCTCTTGAAAACCATTGTTTATTTCATTTTCTTTTTCTATTCAAAATTCATTGAATT
Organism: Mycoplasmopsis felis ATCC 23391; assembly: GCF_000701865.1. Taxonomy (GTDB): domain Bacteria; phylum Bacillota_I; class Bacilli_A; order Mycoplasmatales; family Metamycoplasmataceae; genus Mycoplasmopsis; species Mycoplasmopsis felis. The sequence continues at coordinate 4,374 of NZ_JNKA01000004.1, forward strand.
TTTCAGTTAATTCATTTGTATTTCTTTGTTTTTTTATTTTTATAAAAGTTTTAAGAACTTCTGATTTTAGTTCTTTTATTTTGTTTTCTATATTTATATTTTCATATGCTTTTTGAAAATTTTCATAAATATTTTGACTAATTTTGTCATTAATATCTTTGTTAAAACTTCTTACTTTAATAAATAAATCTCTAATTTCTTCAGGTTGAGTAAAAAGATTTTTACAATTTTCATCTTCTAAAAATAAATTAGAAAAATCATTATTCATTATCATAAACATTAAAAATCTCAACCTTTTTAATTCATTGATTGATTCTAAAAATTTATCTTTATCTACGTTTTTGGTATTTTGTGGTAATTGACCATAAATATCAAATGCATAATCATTAGAACTAATAAATGAATTATTTAAATAAGTATTATCATCTATATAAGAATTTACTTTTAATTCATATTTGTAATCAGATAAAAATTTATTTTTAAAATAATTTTGTATATCATTATCATAATAATTTAAATAATCAGTAAATTCGTTTGCAAGAGTTTTAATTGTGTTTATATCAGAATTCTGATTAACATTTAAAATATTTTTTAATGAGTTATAAATTCATTCTATTGCAATTTTAGAAGAATTTATTAATTCAATTAAAATATCTTTTCCATTTTCTTTTAAAATCTCGTCAGCGTCTTTTTCATATGGATTTCTGATTACTTCAATATTATTAATATTATTACTCAAAAGAAATTTTAAAGTTTTAAGTGTTGCATTTAAACCTGCATTATCGTTATCTAAAAACAACTTAATTTTTTTATTCTTTAACAAATATAAATGTTCTTTTGTTAAAGAAGTACCCATTAAAGCAACTACATTAAAAATATCTGCTTGATAACAAGCAATAACATCTAAATATCCTTCAACAATAATAATTTCATTAGAATTATTGCTGAATTCAAAGAAATTATGATAATTGTATAATAACTTAGACTTATTAAAAAAGATGGTTTCTGAAGTATTAATGTATTTTGGTAAGTTTTCTTTATTTAAAATTCTTCCTGAAAAACCTACAATCTCACCAAATGAGTTTCTTATTCCGAACATAATTCTATTTCTAAACAATTCATTTCCTGAATCATTGATTAATCCAACTTTTAGCAGTTGTTCAGGTGAGTAATTTAATTTAGTAATTAAATAATTAGATAATGAATTATTATCTGGAGCAAAACCGATATCAAATTTATCAATAATATCACTTTGATATATTTGTCTATGTTTTAAATAATTAATAGCATCTTGATTTTTTATTAATTGAGTTTTGTAAAAAGCATTAGCAGCTTTTAAGATTTCTAATAATTCTAATTCAGTTTCATTGTATTTGCTAGTGAAATTAGAATTATTTTTAAATTCTTCAAAGTTAACATCCATTCCTAGTTGATTTGCTATATATTCTAGCGATTGGATAAAAGACATATTTTCTTTATCTCTTAAAAACTTTATTGCATCGCCACCTTTTCCACAAGGAAAACATTTATAAATGTTTTTGGTAGGATTGACCATAAAGCTCGGACTTGAATCTTGATGGAAAGGACATAAACCTACATAATTGTTCCCTTTTTTAGACAAAGAAACAAAATTAGAAATAATATCAACTATATTTACTTGAGAGATAATTGAATTATATAATTCAGTTGGAATTGATTTGTTCATTATCCCCCTTTTTACAGATTATAAATATTTGTCTATTTGATTTATTGAAATTCTGATTTGTTCCATTGAATTTCTATTTCTTAATGTTATAGTTTGGTCTTCTAAGGTCTGGTAATCTACAGTTAAACACCAAAAAGTTCCTATTGCATCTTGACGACGATATCTTTTTCCTATTGAACCTGTTTCATCATAATTTACAGAAACACCTTTGTCAATTAATTTGTTGAATATTTCAAGAGCAGGTTCTGAAAGTTTTTTAACAAGAGGTAATATAGCAATTTTATATGGTGCTATGTGTAGCGGAAAATTTAATACTATTCTACTATCGTTTTGATCTAATTGCTCTACATTGTATGCTTGACAAATAACAGCTAACATTAATCTATCTAGTCCTATGCTAGGTTCAATTACATAAGGAGTTATTTTAGTATTAGTGTTTGGGTCTAGGTAATCTAAATTTTCACCAGAAGCTTTTGAATGTGATAATAAATCGAAATTAGTTCTGTTTGCAATCCCTAATAATTCACCTCAACCAAAAGGGAAGTTAAATTCAATATCTGTTGTACCTGCTGAATAATGAGATAATTCTTCTTTTTCATGCGATCTGATTTTAATATTTTCAGAACTTAAACCTAAATCTTGAACAAATTTACTTGATTTATTAATATAATATTCAAATCAATGTTCTGCTTGTTCAGGCAAACAGAAAAATTCTAATTCCATTTGTTCAAATTCACGTGTCCTGAAAATAAAATTACCAGGAGTTACTTCGTTCCTAAAACTTTTTCCTACTTGACCTATCCCAAAAGGTAATTTAGACCTTGTAGTTCTTTGTACGTTTTTGAAATTTACAAAAATTCCTTGAGCAGTTTCTGGTCTTAAATAAATTTTAGATTTATTTCCCTCAACAACACCTTGTTGTGTTTCGAACATTAAATTGAATTGTTTGATTTGACTTCAATCAGTTTTACTGTTTTCATATTCTTTTAAATTTTCATTTAAATATTGAGTCATTTCTTCATTTGACATTTTCTCAGGAATTAAATTAGGATTTATTTCTTGAATTAATTTATCAGCTCTATATCTTTTACCATTAACTTTATTTTCAATTAAAGGATCACTAAAATTTCCTACATGACCACTTGTTATTCAAACTTGTGGATTCATTAAAATTTTGCTATCAATTAAAAAATTATTAGTTTCTTTAAGAATGAATTCTCTTTTTCAAAAATCTTTAATATTTTCCTTTAATAATGCACCTAAAGGACCATAATCTCATGTATTTGATAAACCACCATATATTTCGCTTCCTTGGTAAACAAAACCAAAATTTTTTAGGTGATTTACAATCTCTTGCATGTCTTTTTTCTTAGTGTTAAACATATTTGGTAATTATACTATTTTATTATTTATAAATAAATAAACTATTCTATTCTTTCATAAACAAAAAAACACCATAAAGATGTTTTTAGTAATATGTAGGTATATAACCTAATCATAATAAGAATACTAAAGCAATTAAGATTGAGAAAGCAAACGATAATAATAAAATTGTTCAGAATAGATATCAATTAGATATTGATTCTTCATCTTTTACTTTTGTAACCACAATTTCTTCTTGTTTTTGTGATACACCTGTATTAACAACAGCTGGTGTAGATTGTACTACTTTTTCTACAATAACTTCCTTAATAACTTCTTTTTCTACTACAAAAGGATTTTCATTTTTAACTTCATCTTGGAAGTAGAATAAGTGAGTTTGAGTTTTTACTTCTTTTGCATAGATAGCGAATGTATAGTCTTCTTTAGACACAAAAGCAACGTGTTTTTTATCAAATAAAACATATGATAATTCTTGTGCTAATCTCGCGTTTTCACCACAAGGTTTTACAAAATAAACAAAGTTTTGTGGGTTGTTTTCTACTTCGTTTGAAGCAACAACTAATTTAGATAGTTTAGAAATAGAATCTGAAAGAGACTTAACAACAAATTTGTAAACTTTTTGTAATTTTTCATCTAATAATTCTGAATTCAGTTCTTTTGACAATTCAAAAACATTTGTTAATTGTTTTTTAATAACATTTAATTCTTCAGGAGATGTAATTACTTGATTATTAATAATGCCTGCGATTTTTTCTAATTTTTGTGAGTAAACAGCTAGTGCATCAAATTGTGTTTGGAATTCTAAATCTCTTACATAAGCAAATTTAACAACTTCTTTTTTGGTATTATCAATAACTTTAACAACTTCTTTTACTACTTCTTTAACTTCAACTTCTTTTTTAATTTTTTCTTCAATAATATGTGTAGGAATTTTAGAAGCTTTTTCTCTTAATTCTTTGTTTTCTTTTTGTAATGCTTCGATTTCTGTATCTTTAGCTGATTTTTTTCTTTCAATTACAAATTCATCATCTAGTGGGAAGTATGTTCTATGGTCATTGATTTCTTTAAAATCAATTACTGTTTTTAAATATTGATTTGCACCATTACTTCTAAGACCTGTTCCTGGGTCCACACAAAATTCTTCTAAAATATCTGATTCTAAAACATTACCATCGAATTTTTCAACATTAACTTCAAATTGGTATTCGTTTTCTTTATTTTCTGAAATAAAAATCCCACCAAACACTTTTTGTTCTGTTTGGAATCAAGTAGCACAATCATATCCTAATGAAATAAATCAATTCATTGCATCTTTACGTGATTTAAAGTGTGCTAAATTTGTTTTAACTTTTGGGTGTTTTAATATTCAAGGGTAAACCTTATCTTGGCTTGGTTTGTATAAACATAATAAACGTTTCATATGTCCTCTTTTTCTTTGTTTTATTTAATTTAATTTAGTTGAATAATTTATATTATTTTCGTTTAGTATTATTATATAATAATAAAAAATTTAATAATTTAAATTTTCGATATTTTTAATTGCTAATTTTACAGGAAAAAAATAATTTTCAATTAAATAAATTATTTTTTTATTTTAATTAGGTAATTTAAGGTAAAAATGACAAATAAATTAATCGATAATAAGTTATATACTTCAATAAATCAAAATGTTCCTACAAGCCCTGGTGTTTATCTTTGAAAAAATAGTTCAGGTGAAGTTGTTTATGTAGGTAAAGCAATTAATTTAAGAAAAAGAATGAAACAATACTTTGAAGGTCATACAAATTCTTGATTAACGCCAATAATGATGGAAGTTATTTGTGATTATGATTTTATAATAGCAAAAAGTGAAAGAGATGCTTTTGCTTTAGAACTAAATCAAATCAAAAAATATAATCCAATCTATAATATAAAACTAAGAGAAAAGAGAAATTATCCTTATTTTGTTTTTAAAATTCAAAAAAACGAATTAGATATCAAAATATTAAGTGAAATAAAAGATAAAACAAAATATGATTATAAATTTGGTCCTTTAACCCCAAATACTCAATATAGTGATTTTTTAGATATATTGATTAATTATTTTTTATATAGTGAAGGATTAAAAATAATTAATCAGGATAATACTTATTGAAATAATAAATTGGATTTAATTAAAAATATTTTTACCTTTAAAGATGATTGGTTTTATAAAGAACTACAAAAAAGAGAAATTTGATTTTCAGACAATATGAATTTTGAATGAGCTTTAAAATATAAAAAAGGTCTTAATTTTTTAGACAAAATTAAAGAAACTCAAATAACAGAAATATCTAATATGCAAATACTACACTTTTTTGCATTTGAAAAATATAATGACAAAGTATTTATTTCAATTCGATTTTATCAAAATGGTTCATTAATATTTGTAGAACATATTAATAAAGAATGAAAAGGAATAATTTCTGATTTTATTGAACAGTATTTAAATAATTTTTATTTAAATATAAATTATAACCCTAATAAAATACTTATTGATTGTATTTATAAAGACAACGAATTGATGTTTAATGATTATATAAATTCAAAAATATTTTATCCACAAAAAGGTATTTTAAAACAAATTATAGATAATCTAAATGAACAAAATCATTCAATAGTAATGGTTAAAAACAAATATATGAATAAAAACAATTTAAATAACATTTGAATTGATATCCAAAATTCCTTGAATTTAAATTCACTAAACAGAATTTTTATTTTTGATAATTCATTTATTAATAATAAAAAAGAATTATGCGGTGTAGTTGATGTTTATGACCAAACAGGATATGTTAGAAAAATGTCTAAAGTTAATAATTTAGAAAAGTATAAATTAAATATGATTAAACAATCAGATGTTCAATTTACTTACTATAATGCTGCTTGTTATCTTAATTCAAACATTTTATATAAAATAAAAGAAGATGATATTTTTATAGCTGATGGTTCAATACAACAAATTAAAGAGATTAAAGAAGCATTAAAACAATTTGATTTAAATAATAAAGTATTTGGTTTAGTAAAGAACGACTATCACAAAACAGATAAATTAATAGATGAAAATGGAAAACAAATCAAAATAGATGATATAACCTTCAAATTCTTAAGTTCTATCCAAGAAAAAGTAGATAAAAGAGCAAAGTTTTATTTAAATAAAAACAAAAACAACAATAATAATAAATCTAGTTTATTAAAAATAAAAGGAATAGGGAAACAAACAGAAAGCAAACTATTAAATTACTTTAAAACTTTTGAAAAAATTAAGAAAGCTAAATTTTCAGAAATCGAATTAGTAGTAGGAAAGAAATTTGCTAAATTAATTTACGAAGAATTAAATAAAGAAGAATCAAATTAATGTAATTTGAGTTTTGTTCAAATTTATAAACATATATAGTTTATAATTAAAAATATAAATTAATAATTTAGTAAATTTTAATTTCTAAATTACTTATTTTTTATAAAAGAAAACAATTTTAAATGCAAATTTATTATAAAAAGGAAAAATATGTTGAATGTAGTCTTATATGAACCAGAAATTTGCCCTAATACAGGAAATATCATAAGAACTTGTTTTGCTCTGGGTGCAAAATTACATATAATCAAACCTATTGGATTTGATTTACATCCAAAGTATTTAAGAAGATATGGCGCAGGTAGAATGTTATCTGATATACCTCATGAAATACATTCTAGTTATCAAGAGTTTTATAAAAAATATAATGATAAAAAAATTATTTATATAACTAGATATGGTTTAAAAAAATATACTGATTTTGATTATAAAAAAATATATAATCAAAATCAAGAAATATGACTTATGTTTGGAAGAGAATCTACAGGTATAGAAAAATCTATCCTGACTAAGAATATAGATAATTGTGCAAGAATACCAATGGTATCTGCTATGAGATCTATTAATTTAGCAAATTCTGTGTGTATTATAGGTTTTGAAGTAATGAGACAATTGGATTTTATGGACTTATCATTATATGAAGTTGAAAAGGGAAAAAATTATTTGAAGGAATTAATTAATGACTAATTCTAAATATATTTCTAGCACTTCGAATGAACATATAAAAAATCTAAAGAAATTACATAGTAAAAAATACCGAGATTTAACTAATCAATTTTTAGTATCTGGTGAGCATTTAGTTCAAGAAGCACTAAAAAAAGGTATAGTTGTAGAAATTTTAGATTCAAGCAAAGAAAGTAAGTATTATTTTTTTAATAATACTTATAAGGTTTCTCATCATATTATTGAATATTTAAGTGAAACTATCACGCCACAAAGTGTTATTGCTCTTTGTGATAAAACTTTATTAAAAAATACAAGACTCAATAAAGTTATTGCACTAAATAACTTACAAGACCCAGGAAATGTTGGAACAATAATTAGATTAGCAAAATCGTTTGATTTTGATACAGTAATAATTGAAAATTTAGATCCATTTAATGATAAAGTCATCAGAAGTTCTCAAGGAGCTCTTTTTGATATCAATATAATAACAACAAAAGACCTAAAAGAATATTTAGGAAATTTGAAGTCTAAAAATTTTAAAATTTATGCAACCTTATTAGATAAAGATTCTAAAGCATTAAATGAAGTTAACTTTTTAAAAGAAAATATTGTTATAGTTTTTGGTAATGAAGGGAGCGGAATATATCAAAATATTATTGAATTAACTGATGAAAAAGTATATATACCAATTTCTTTTGAGAGTTTAAATGTTGCTTGTTGTGCTTCTATTATTTTAAATAAAGTAAGGAATGGATAGTGGAATTAAAGAAAATAATAGATACAGAAGTAAATAATATTAAAAATAAAGATTTTAAACTTTCACTTAATGGTTATAGTACTGATGAAATAGACAGTTATTTAAATAATTTATTATTATCTTTTTCTATAATAAAAGAATTAGATAATGAAAAAGATGTTTATATTAACAAACTAATAGAAAACTATAAAGAATCTTTAAATAAAATTAAACTTTTAGAATTTAAAATAAAAGAACTAGAAAACATACTTCAATTACTTAAAAAGGATAAAAATGGAAGAAATTAAAAAAGATTATGATCAGCTTATTAATTGATATCCTGGTCACATGACTAAAGGATTTAGAGAGATTAAAGAAATTTCAAATTTAGCTGATATTTTTATTGTGGTTTTAGATGCTAGATGTCCAATTAGTTCATATAATGAAGATTTTGATCAAATTGCACCAAACAAACAAAGACTATTTATTATAACTAAATCTGACTTAATGGATGTTAATAAGAAGGAAATGATAACTAAAAGGTTTTATGGTTCAGAGATTTTATGATTAGATTTAAGAAAACAATCAGCAAAAAAAATTATTCTTTCTAAATTAAAACAAATGAGTTTACAAAGAATTAAAAAAGATTTAAGCAAAGGAATTATACAAACTAAAATTAAGTCATTTGTTGTTGGCATCCCAAATTGTGGTAAAAGCACTTTAATCAATTTAATATCAGAAAAATCAAACTTAAAAGTTGCTAACTTCCCAGGTGTTACAAGAGAAAAGAAATGAGTAGTTAATAAAGAATTTTTATTTCTAGATACACCAGGTATTTTATTGCCGAAATTTACAGATCAAGAAATAGCAATTAAATTGCTAGCAATCGGTTCAATTAAATTAGAAAACTTTCCACCAGAATTTGTAGCTACTAAAATTTATGCACTGATTTCGAAATATTATCCAAATTTATTAATTAACTTAGATTTAAAACCAGAATTTGAGGATGTATTAATATACAATCAATTATATAATTACGCTCAAAAGCATAATTTTTATAAAGAAAAAGGTAAAATAGATTTAATTAAAGCATATAATCACTTTATACAGTGAGTAAAAAACTTAAAAGGAATAACATTTGACTAATTTTTATATTGATAATTTAATTATCAAAAAATCTAAATTTATTTCAATTACTTATGAAATAAACAATAAAAAAGAAGTTCAAGAAATTTTAGACAAACTTAATGTAGAACATAAAAAAGCAACTCATATATGTTATGCATATTCATTAATTGAAAATGGAGTTGAAATAGCAGGTTTTTCGGATGATGGTGAACCTAAAGGGACAGCAGGAAAACCAATGTATGATTTATTAAAATTAAAAAACCTGTTCGGAGTTTTGGTTGTTGTAATTAGGTATTATGGCGGAGTAAAAATAGGTGCAGGTGGATTAGTTAGAAGTTATAGACAAGCAAGTATGCTAACAATTAATCAAATATTAAATAAAGGAATACAAGATGATAAAAATAATTCAAGAAAAAAATAATTCATTAATGCTAAAAGCAGCATATCAAGGAATGGAATTTCCTAAATATGTAGGAACCAAAAAATTTCACTTAACAAATAACTTGCAAACAAATGAAAGTTATGTTTATATTGAAAAAGAAAATATAAATTTAGATGACTTAAAATCATGATTTATTAATTTTGCAAAAGATTTAGATATGGATTATCAAATTGATTTAAATAGTTTTGCACAAAAATTTAAAAAAGAAGTATTAATAAGATTCTTTATCTTAAATGCTTATTTTGCAAGAACAGAATTATTTAAAAAAACCATAAAAGAAAAAGAAAACAAAATAAATAATCTTTATTTATTAGTTAATGAAAATGATATTCAAACAAAAGAATTAATAAATAAAGTTGAATTAATAGCAAAAGCTATAGCAAAAGTAAGAAACCTACAAATAATGCCTGAAAACTTTTTAAATTCTGAACAATTAGCAAGTGAAATTACAAATGATTTTTCAGGAATAAAAAACCTAGAAATTCAAGTTTTAACAAAAAAAGAAATTCAAGACCTGAACATGGGGTTATTATTATCTGTTAATAAAGGTAGTACACATGAACCAAGAGTTGTTATTGTGAAGTACTTTGGTAATCCAGAATCAAAAGAAATTACATCAATAGTAGGTAAAGGGATAACTTTTGATACCGGTGGAGTAAATACAAAAGGTTATCATATGGAAGGTATGAAATTCGATATGTCTGGTTCTGTAATTGCTGCATATACTGTTAAAGTATTAGCGGAATTACAAGCAAAAGTTAATGCTTATGCAATTATGTGTATAACAGATAATAGAATTAACAATGACGCTTCATTACCTGAAAATGTATACCAATCAATGAGTGGAAAATGAGTTGAAGTAACTGATACAGATGCAGAAGGAAGATTAGTTCTTGCTGATGGTATTTATTATGCAGTAAGTAAATTAAATTCAACAACAATTATTGATGTTGCAACATTAACAGGAGCAATTAGTATTGCATTAGGAACAGTTTATTCTGGAGTTTGATCGACTAATGAGACTAAATGACAAAAATTCAAAGAAGCTTCACTAAAAGCTCAAGAAAAAGTTTGAAGAATGCCATTCCATAAAGATTTTGATAAAGGCAATAAATCTTCTAAAGTTGCAGATTTAGCAAATTGATCATCTATTGTTAAATCAGATTCAAATCAAGCAGCATTATTTTTAAAAGAGTTTACTAATGATATAGATTTTATTCATTGTGATGTAGCAGGCACTGCAGAAATTAAAGGTCAACCAATGGGAGTTTTAGTAAGTACTTTAGTTGAATATATTTTAAATTCTTAATTAAATAGTAAAATATTAAAATATAGAAAGGATAATATGTTAAAAGTAGAAAATCAAAAAAACAATATGATGCTTTTAAGAGCAGTTTTTAAAGGGGATGAATTACCTCAAAATTTAGTAGAAAAAGCAAATAAAGTTACAGAATATTTCGATAAAAATGAAGCAGTTGTATTTTTAGGTGAAGAAAAAAATTACAATTATGACACAGTTTTCAATTTTGCAAAAACTTTATTTACTAACCAAGTTAGAGATTTACAAATAGATTTAGATTCATTTGTTAAAGGTCAAGTTTGCATTCCTTGTGTAACCAAAGCATTTACACATGCATATAACTATGTAAATGCTGATATTTATTCAGCGAAAACATCTCCTAAACCAGAAAGATATCAAATTAGTTTATTATCAAAAGAACCAACACAAAGATACGAGGGTGCATTAAAAGAAGCTAATGTTTTATCTGATGCAGTTAATTATGCAAGAAATTTACAAATCTTGCCGCCAAATATTTGTAATTCTGAATACTTAGCAGAAACTGTATTAAAAGATTTATCAGTATATAAAAATTTAAAAATCTCAGTTTTAACAAAAAAAGAAATTCAAGAATTAGGAATGGGATTATTACTTTCTGTAAATAGAGGAAGTATGTATGAACCAAGAGTTGTAGTTATTGAATATAATGGTAATCCAGAATCATCAGAAAAAACAGTTTATGTAGGAAAAGGAATTACTTTTGATTCAGGTGGATATTCATTAAAACCAAGTAGATCATTGATAGGAATGAAATTCGATATGTCAGGTTCTGTATTTGTAGCAAGTGCAATGAAAGCTATTGCTCAATTACAACCAAAAACTAATGTTTCAGCAATTATGTGTATAACAGATAACAGAGTTAATGGAGATGCATCATTGCCAGATTCAGTATGAAAAAGTATGAATGGAAAAACTGTTGAAATTAATAACACTGATGCTGAAGGACGTTTAGTTATGGCTGACGGTATTACATATGCTGTAAGAAACTTAAAAGCTACACGTATAGTTGATGTTGCAACATTAACAGGTGCAATTTTAGTTGCTTTAGGAAGCACATATACTGGTGTATGAAGCACAACAGAAAAAGGTTGAGAAGAATTATCTAAAGCAGCAAATGAACAACACGAATTAGTTTGAAGAATGCCTTTAGATGATGCATTCGGAAAAGAAATTAAAAATTCAGTTATTGCTGATTTAAAAAATACAGACTTAAGTGGAGCAGGTGGTGGTAGTTCTTCTGCTGCAATGTTCTTAAAAGAATTTACAGAAGGTGTTGAATATATCCATTTAGATGTAGCAGGAACTGCAGAGCAAGGTGGAAGACCTACTGGAGTTATGGTTAAAACATTAATTCAATTAGCATTAAATTCTAAATAATTTTATAATCTACAGATTAATCTGTAGATTTTTTGTTTAATTCATAAATGCTAAATTTTTCTCTATATTCATTAATAAAACATATGTTTTTATTTGTTAAAACTTTAACAAATTATGGTATAATAAAAAAAGTTTAGGAGTATAGTTCAACGGTAGAACAACGGGCTTCAACCCCGTGTGTTGTGGGTTCGAATCCTGCTACTCCTGCCATTTTTTTATAACTTTTTCTAATAATATTCTTAATTAAGTATAATTAATCTTATGAGAGAAATTAGTAAAAAATATAAATTCGGTTTTATAGGAACTGGTTCATATGGAAGTGCATTAGCAAATGTCTTATCAGAAAATGGACATAATGTAGCTCTATATGGAATTAATGAATATGAAATCAATGATATAAATACTGGGTATAATCAAAGATACTTTGGTTCTATACCTTTTTATAAAAAAGAAAATATTTATGCAACAGATAACTTAGAAGAAGTTGTTTTATCATCAGAACATATAGTTTTAGCTATACCTTCAACAGCAATGAGAGAAACATTAAAAAAAATAAAAGAAATATTGAATTCTAAAAAAATTAATATTATCAATTTATCAAAAGGTATTGAATATCAATCGGGAATGTTTTTTAGTGATTTCATAAAGTGAAAATTTAATAAGAATATTAAAAATTTAGCAACACTTACTGGACCTTCTTTTGCTTCAGAAGTTTTTCAAAGAGAAAACACGATTATAAATGTAGTTTCAGAAAATGAAGAATATAATGAATTGTTAGTTAGTTTATTTACAAATAAATACTTTAAACTCATTCCTGAAACAAATGTATTAGGTTCTGAAATATTTGGCGCAATTAAAAATGTTTTAGCAATAGGTATTGGTATGTGAAATGCAACAAATACAAGCAAAAATACTTTATCAGCATTATTGACTATGGGAATTAATGAAATTAACCATATTTATAAACATTTATCTAATAAAGAAAATATTGATTTCAGTTTATCCTATTCATGTATTGGAGATGTTTACTTAACTTGTACATCAGTTAAAAGCAGGAACTTTACACTAGGAATTCAAATTTATGAAAACGGAGTTGATAAAGCATTAGAAAATTCTGGTTCAACAGTAGAGGGATATCATACAGCAAAAACATTAGAAAAAATGATTAAGGAAAAAGAAATAAATAATATACCTTTCTTAAAAAGTATTTTAGATGTTTTATTTAACAGTAAGAAACCGGTTAATTTACTTGATTTTATGAATGAAGTATAAAAAATGAAGTTTAAATAATAAACTTCATTTTTTATATTAACGATCTTTTAGTATTTTCTTTGAATATCTTTCTTTAAATCATTTAGTTCTTTTTAGTTTATGTAATATTAGAACTTCAAGTATTTGTCATAAACCACCAAATAATCAATAAACTTGAACCCCGACAGTAAATAAAATTGTAATTACTGCAAAAACTATAACCATAATTTTTTGAGTTCTTTCAGATTTTTTAAGTGCTTGTGCTTCTGCTATAGTTGTTGCTTGTTTGAATTTTTTACGCTCTAATAGTTTTGGTAGCATCTGTGAAAGAACTTGAATACCTATAGTTACTATTAATATTCATAAGTATATAAATTCTCCGCCTAGAACTTTTGTTCATGATTGAGATGAGAAGTTTAGACCTAATCACACTGTTTGTTTTATTTCAGGAATTCCTTGGATAACACGTCACATAGCAAAGAATACAGGCATAGTTATAAGCATACTTCCAAATTGGTCTAAAGGACTTATATTATATTTTGCATATAAAGCTTGAATTTCTTGATTTTTCTTCATTTTCATTGCTTTATTTTTTTCAAAACCAACATATTTAGCCTCAATAGCTGCTTTTTTAGTTCTTAAACCTTCTTGAACAGATTGCATCATTTTTGACTTAAATGTAATTGCAAACATTAATAAACGAGTTATAACAAGAGAAATTATTATAACTATAATTGAACCTCAACCACCTAATTCAGGAATAGCTTGACGCATTGACTGAGTTAAAGCAGATAAAGGATAAACTAATAAACCATAAAATGGTCCATATCCTCAAGCTTGTCCTCAATTAGTAATAGGTTCAATTGGATGATCACCTCTAAAAGGAGTATTGATATCATTAATTTGTGTTTTATCTTTAATGTGTGCACCTAATCTAGTAAATACATTTTCTTGATAATCATATTTAGTTGCTTGATTTTTAGCAGCAGGAACAACTGTTGAATCTTCTTTATCATTACCTATATCTGCTTTGTTTAATAAACCAAGAACACTTAAGTATTCAACCATAGTTTGTTGATAAGTGTTAATCATTTCTCTTTCAATTTGAGAAATTTTGACAGCTTGATTATTTTTTAGTTTTTCACCTAAAACAATTAGATATTCACTAAAATCATTGTAATTTGAATTATCTGCTTTTTTATTTTCAGCAAAAATAACATTATTTAAGGAATTAATGAATTTACTTTTCTTTCCAAATGAATAATCATAAAAGGTTTGTAAAATATCACGAGCAAACGCAACATTTTTTTGTTTTTCATTAGAACCATCATATTTTATTATTTTTTGTAAGCCAGAAAAACCTAATAAAGTAAAGTTTTTATTTTCGTCAACTTTATTTGTTGTTATAGTTTTTTTATCTTCAGTAATACTATGTGTGTCTAAAGTAATGTATTGTTCACCAGGTTTTGGAAAGTCTAGTAAAATAATATCTTTAATTTCGTTTAAATAAGTATATTTATTAGAATCGTTACCAATAAATAAATATTGATTTGATTCATTATTTGTTTGTTTTTGAACAAGGTTAAATGGTGTAGTTTCATTATAACCTAATCTTTTTAAATCCTCTGTAGGTATATCTAAAGCAACTGAAGAATATCAAACTTTTGGTTGTCCAATGTTTTTTCCACCATTGTTAGTTGATTGTTTATTTAAATTACTAATAACTTCTTTGTTATTTAAATATACGTTTTTATCTTGATTAATATTTAAGATTGCTAATTCATAATTATTATCTTGGTTAGTATTATCTTCTTGTGATTTACCGTTGTTATCTACAACAGCTACATTTAATTTTGTTTCACGATTAGTTAAAGTATTAACTTTTGGTCCAATGTCTTCTTGGTCTATGTAAAACTCTATACCGTTTCCAACATTAGAAGAATTTTTTAATACGAACGACTGCACGCAACCTGTTATTGTTAAACCAAATAACATTGCGTATAAAGTTATCTTAATTCATTTTCAAACTTTTTTAATTGTCGCTTTTTTCTTTTCTTGATCTTTTCCGTCTTGAGTAAAATAATTAAAGTTGTTTGTTTTTTTCATTATTTATAAACTTTTCAAAAAGTTTTTTAATACCTTCTTTTTTTATTTCAAAAGATGTATTACAAAATTCTTTACGAACTATTAAAACAAAATCATAAGATAAATCAAAAATGTTAATTTCTCTTATTATTGCTTTTAATTGTCTTTTATTAAAATTACGACCTACAGAATTTTCAAATTTTTTAGGAACAGTTATTCCAATTCTTAGTTTTTCATTTTTTACAAAATAAATAACTAAATATTTATTTTGTAAAAAATTATTTTGTTTAATTACATTTTGAAAATCCCAGTTTTTTTTAAGTCGATATTCTTTTTTCATTAAGTTTTAATTATTTATCTGAAACTGTTAATCTTTTTCTACCCTTAGCTCTTCTAGCTGCTAATACTTTTCTTCCGCTGATTGTTTTCATTCTTGCTCTAAAACCGTGAACTTTTGCATGTTTACGTTTATTAGGTTGATATGTACGTTTGCTCATTTTTCCTCCTTAATATAATAAATATTTTTATAATATAAACGTGCTATTATTATACAATAAAAAATATCATAAAAGAATGTAATTTTATAATCATAAATAAACTATAAAATTACATTCTTTTATCTTGTTTTAAATCTTGTAAACTAAGTTTTCTTTAACAGATTCATATAAATTTTTATCTAATTTATTTAAATAAATTGCACCTATTTTTTGAAATAAAATTCCGTCTGCTATTCTCTTTATATTAATTTGTTTATGTTGGTGAATAGGCAAGTTTGCTTTTATTTTTTGTTCTTCTCTTTTGATTTCACTTGCATGAACCATTAAATCAAATTTTTTAGATATTGCATTTAATCATAAATATTCAGTTAAAGAATCTAACACAACAGTTCTTGGATCGCCTTGAAAATTGTTATCAAAAGCAAATCCTTCAATGTCACTTGTAATTAAATCTTCAGGAAATTCAAAAGGTAATTTTTGTTCATAAAGTTGTTTAATTATTCCATAACCATAATTAAAAATTTCATTAGATAAAATATCTTCTTTTACAGTTTTTTCTATATAAACTTTGAGAGAATTTATGTCTGTTATTTCTTGAATACCTAATTTATGAACGTTTTCATCTGTTAGTTTTTCTTTTTTTAAGTATGAGACTTCTAAAATTGTTACATCAATGATAAAATCATCATTTGCTTTGAATTCAAACTTATCATTAACTTTTTTGTTTAATAATAATTTCTCTACAGTGTGATTTTCTGTTTCTTGAGCTATTAATTCAAATTGTTCTTTTCTTTGAGTTTTAATATCAAAAAATTCACACTTAACAATATCACCAGTTTGAATTGTTTGTTCTGTTTTAATTTCTTTAAATCTATTTTCTTCTATGTATTGTTTTATAAAATCATTTATTTTTTCTTGATTTAAATCAGGATTGAACTTTCTCTGAGGTTCAAAATCAAAATTAATTTGATTTAAATAATCATAATTAACAAAATAAGTTTTTAAATCAAAACTTAATTCAGCAACAGATGAATTAATATTTTCAGGTATCCCCATAAAAAATATTTTCTCACTTGATTTATCTGAAACCTGATTATGAAATAGTATTTGTTTTTCTTGAGCAATTAATCCATTTTTTGCAAAATCTAAAATACTTTGTTGTGTTATTTTTATGTTTTTGTTTTCTTGTAAAAATTTAAGTGCATCATTTTGAATTTTTATTCATTCTTTTCCAGAAAACTTATAATTTGTAATAATAAATTCCATAATTATCCTTTGTTTTAATTTTACTATAAATTAGTATAGCAATGTATATTTTGTATAATTAAAATATGTCTGATTCAAAGAATATAAAAAATAAAATTAAAGAACTAGTAGAGCAATTAAATAGGTGAGATTGAGAATATTATATGCTAAATGAACCGAGTGTTTCAGATGAAGTGTATGATAATTTTTATAGAGAATTAGAAGTTCTAGAACAACAGTTTCCTGATTTAATTATGTCTAATTCTCCTACACAAAATATAGGACAATGAAATAATAATAAATTTGCAAAATTTAAACATAAAAAACTTATGCTATCTTTAAATAAAGCATTTTCTAAGGAAGATTTATTTAAATTTTTAAATGAGACAAAAGAGAATTTAAAAATCAATAATCTCTCTTTTAGTTTAGAACCTAAAATCGATGGTTTATCGATTTCATTACATTATCAAAACGGAAGATTAATTAAAGCAATTACTAGAGGTAACGGTGTTCAAGGAGATGATGTAACTAAAAATGTTTTCCAAATATCAGAACTACCGAAAGAAATTCCATTTTTAAAAGATATTGAAATTCGTGGTGAAGTTTATTTATCAAAATCACAATTTGAAAAAATAAATAAGCAATTATTAAAAAACAATCAAAAAACTTTTTCAAATCCAAGAAATGCTGCTTCTGGAACACTTAAATTATTAAATCCAGAAACAGTTAAAGAAAGAGATCTCTCAATTCTTTTGTATGATATTGTTAATGCTTCTGAATTAGGTTTTGTATCTCAAGAAGAATTATTGAATACATTAAAATCTTGAAATATTCCTACTAATAGTTACATAAAAAACATATCTGATTTTAATCAGATATGAGATTATGTAATTGCATTTAAAGAATTAAAAAATTCTTTTGATTATGATTGTGATGGTTTTGTAATCAAAGTTAACAATTTAAAATACTGAGATGAATTAGGTCAAACGTCCAAATTTCCAAAATATGCCATAGCTTTTAAATATGAAACAGAAGAAAAAGTGGGATTAATAAAAAAAATAACCGCAACAGTAGGAAGAACCGGTAAAATAACTTATTTAGCCCATTTTAACGAAAGTTTAGAATTAAATCAGACAATGGTTTCTAATGCAACGCTTCATAATTATGAATTTATTAATGAAATGAAAATAAATGAAGGTGATGAAGTTTTAGTTATTAAGTCAGGCGAAATAATTCCAAAAGTAATTGGTTTAGTTAAAAAGAATACAGATACAATTTTTAGAAAACTAGAGAAATGTCCGTCTTGTTCTTTTGAATTATTAACCAAAGAAGGTTTTGTAGACCAATTTTGTGTCAATGAAAATTGTAATGAAAAAAGAATTAGATCTCTTATTCATTTTTGTTCTAACCAAGCATTAAATATTGAAACACTAGGCAGTGAAATTATTAGAACATTTTATGAAAAAGGTTTTTTAACTGATATTATTTCGATTTATAAATTATCAGATTATAAAGAACAAATAGTGCAACTAAATAGTTTTGGTAGTTCTAGAAAAAATAAAAACACAGATTTTAAAAAATATAATAATATAATCAATTCTATTAATCAGTCTAAAAAAACAACTGTTGATACATTATTATTTGCTATAGGAATACCTAATATTGGAAAAAATGTAGCAAAACTTATATCTCAAAAAATGAATAAAATTTCTGATTTATTAACATTAGATTTAGATACATTATTAGAAATCAATACAATAGGAAATATTATTATTTCAAGTATTAAAAATTTTATAAGTTTTCCTGAAAACATTAATTTAATTAAAAAATTAGATGAAATTATAGAATATCAAGAAAATCAAGAGAAAGTTTCAAATACTTTAGAAAACTTAACATTTGTTATTACTGGTACATTATCTGAAAGTAGAGATTATTTTAAAAATATAATTGAACAAAATGGTGGAAAAGTAACAAATACCATTTCAAAAAATACCAATTATTTATTAGTTGGTGAAAACCCAGGTTCTAAAATAGAAAAAGCAAATAAATTAAATATCAAAATAATAAATGAATCAGAATTTAATTCTATGTTGTCTAACAAATAACAAAAATTTTACATTTACTTTTATTAGATTTTATTTCATCCATTTTGGATGATTTTATTAAACTATTTAAATAGTTTAATAAAGCTATAATATTTAATTATAATATACTCAAAATTAAGGAGAAATAATGAAAAATATTCAATCTGTTGAACCAATGATAGCTGATTTAGGAAATGGTTGACTAAAAGACCTTGGTTTAGATTATAAATTAGAACAAGAAAAACTTAATGATGAAATAGATAAAGCATTAAATGAGTATAAGTCTAAAGGGGGGGGAATGGAGGTAACCGACCAGATGTAAAGTTGTTTGTCAGAGATAAACATAATATTCTTTATCCAGTATTAATTGAATACAAGGGTTATAAAGATAAGTTAGTTAAATTAGATTCAGATAATAAAGTTGAAAATAAAACAAAAACTAATGAAAATAACTATAATAATATTAAGAATTATGCAGTAAACGGTGCAGTTCATTATGCAAATGCAATTTTACATTATACTAGTTATAAAAACGTTATTGCAATAGGAATGACAGGTTATAAAGACAAGTTAGGTCAATTAAAACATCAAATGTCAGTTTATTATGTATCAAATGAAAATCTTGGTTATGGGAAAAAAATCGGAGAATATTCAGATTTTTCTTTTATGAAAAAAGAAAACTTTGATCATTTTATTTTCGAAGTCCAAAAAACTAAATTGACAAAAGAAGAATGAGAAAAACTACAAAATCAAAGAGAAAAAGAAATAACTGCAAGTTTAACCAAATTAAATAATGAAATTTATGCAAATGAAAATGGTTTATCAGAAACAGATAGAATTTATTTAGTATCTGCATCTATAATTGCAACACTAGGCATAGAAGGAAAAGTTGTTCCATTAGAAAAGTCTGATTTAATATCTTCTACTGAAGAAGGGAATACAGATGGTGAAATAATTATTCGAAAAATTGAAGCATTTTTAAAACAAAAATCACTTCCTCAAAAGAAAACAGATTTGATTATTAGAACATTAAAAAATACATTACTTTCTGAAAATATTAATAAAACAGTAAATGGTGAAAGTCAATTAAAAAGAATTTTTAATAAAATATATGATGATTTAGGACAATATTATAAACAAGGTTTATCAATTGATTTTACAGGTAAATTATTTAATGAAATGTATTCATGACTTGGTTTTAGTCAAGACAAACTGAATGATGTTGTTCTAACACCATCATATGTTGCAACATTGATGGTTAAATTAGCAAGAATTAATAAAGATAGTTATGTGTGAGATTTTGCAACTGGAAGTGCCGGTTTATTAGTTGCAGCAATGAATGAAATGATTTTAGACGCAAAAGAAAAGATAAAAGATTCTCCAGAAAAATTACAACAAAAAATTAATTCCATTCGTGCTGAACAACTACTAGGTTTAGAATTATTACCTAATGTTTATATGTTAGCGATTTTAAATATGATTTTAATGGGTGATGGAAGTTCTAATATTTTAAATATGGACTCACTATTAGATTTTGATGGAAAATATGGTTTTAGTCAAACTGACAAAGATTTCCCTGCTACTGCATTTTTATTAAATCCTCCATATTCTCAAGAAGGAAATGGAATGATATTCGTAAAAAGAGCATTGAATATGCAAAAATCAGGTTATGCATCAATTATTATTCAGAGTTCAGCTGGGTCTGGAAAAGCAAAAGATATAAACAAAGAAATTTTAAAAAAACATACATTATTAGCAAGTATTAAAATGCCAGTTGATATATTTATAGGTAAATCTTCTGTTCAAACATACATTTATGTTTTTAAAGTAAATGAACCTCATCATAAAGATGAAATGGTTAAGTTTATTGATTTTACAAATGATGGATATCAAAGAACCAATAGAAGAAAATCTACAAATAATTTAAAAGATATTGATAATGCTTCTTTAAGATATCAAGAGATAGCAGACTTAGTTCGTTTTGGAAAAACAAAATTAAATTTATTTTCAGAAAATGAATATTTCGAAGGAAAAATAGATCCAACAAATGGTGCAGACTGAAATCAATCTAAACCAATTAATACTATTCCAACTTTTGGAGACTTTCAAAAAACAGTTGTAGATTATTTAAATTGAGAAATTACTAATTTATTAAAGAATAAAGACTTAGATGAAATGATAAAAAAGTAAATTCCTCATTGAATTATGAATTAAAAGATATTCAATGAGGAGAATATAGGATTGGTGATTTATTTGAAAAAATAAAAACAAATAATATTTATAAAAATGTAGAACCTGGTGATTTGCCCGCTACAACTGCATTGTTAACTAATAATCAAATAGGAAGATATGTAAATAGAAAAAATGCAACTATATTAAAAAATGTTTTTAGTGCTACTGCAAATGGAACAGGAAGAGCATTTTATCAACCATATGATTTTACTGTTTTACAAGATAGTTATGCATTTAGGTTTAAAGATAAAAAAATTAATATAAAAAATATTCATCCATTTATTGTCTGTGTTTTAAATACTGTATATGCAAAATATGACTGAGGAAACAAATCGGGTTGAGAAAAAGTAAAAAATGATTTTATTAAACTCCCAACAAAAAATAATCAAATAGATTTTGATTTTATGGAAAAGTATATTTCTTTGATTAAACAAGAATCTTTAAATAAATTAAAAGAGTATTTAAACAAACAAACAAACAATAATTATTCATTATCTACATTAGAACAAGAAGCAATAAATAAATTTAAAGATATTCAATGAGGAGAATATAGGATTGGTGATTTGTTTGAAATATATTCTACAAGCAGTCTTAACAAAGATTCATTAAAGGATGGTATAGAATTTGATTATGTTACTAGAACTTCAATAAACCAAGGTATATTATCTTTTACAGGTTTTATAGATAATGAACATTTAAATGAGCAAAAAACATGAAGTTTAGGACTTTTGCAATTAGATTTCTTTTATAGAAAAAGACCCTGGTATGCAGGTCAATTTGTAAGAAAGATAAAACCAAAGAGTTTTTTAGATAAAAATTTGAATAGTATAAATTTCTTATTTTTTAATGTAATGCTAAATAACTTAAAACAAAAATTAAAAAATATTCTTGTCAGGGATATAGATAAAACTTTTAAAGACTCATTTATTTCACTTCCAACAAAAAACAACCAAATAGATTTCAATTTTATAGAAAACTTTATTAATGCTATAAAAAAACTAATATTAAAAAATATTTATATCCGAATACAAAGTCAAATAAACAGTAATAACTACAAATTATTAAATATCTAATTTTTTATCTTATGAAGATTATATTAACTAACATATCATCAATTTTATTTGATGATATTTTTAATTATTAGTAAATAATATTTATAAAAAAAATATTTTTGATATAATAAATGCAATTCATTATATGGCGGTCGTGGTGAAGCGGTTAACACAGCGGGTTGTGGTCCCGTCATGCGCGGGTTCGAATCCCGTCGACCGCCCCATAGAATTTTTATAATTTATATATATAAAAACTCCGAATTTAATTACGGAGTTTTTATTTTATTTCTTAATTTTACCTTGAGAAATTGCTCTTTTTAATTCAAAATCACTTCTATATAAATAATCATCAATAGCTTCTGCTAAACCATTTTGTTCTACAGTAGAAGTAAAGTATTTAGCAAATTTCCTTGAATATGAATCAGTGTTTTCCATAGCATATGAATAACCTGCGATTTCAAACATTGAAATATCATTTTGACTATCACCGATACTCATTACATTTTCAATACTTGTATTTAAAATGTTTTCACACAATCATTTTACTCCTGAACCTTTTGAAATTCCTGTTTTTGTTATTTCAATGTGTGAATCTAATAAAACTATATTAAGATCTATATTTCTTTGGATAGCTTTATCATAAAATTCTTTCATTTTTTCTTTTGTTCCATAAGTTTCAATTTTATGTAAATCATTTGGAATTATTCCTGTTTCAATTCATTCTTTGTATTCACAAAAATTAGTAATAAATTCTTTAAATTCTTTTGCGGGATTTTTTAAATAATATTGATGTGTACCAAAATAATAAAGTCCAATACCAACTTCATCAGCTAAATCTCAAATTTTTTGTGCTTCTGTTAATGGTATATATTCTATATTTAATATTTCTTTAGTTTCATTATCAAAAATAAGTGCACCATTAGAACAAATAATATATCTACCATCAAGTGAAGCTGCTAATTTTTGTATTTTTTGATATGGTCCATTACCAGTATTAATTACAAATTCAACTCCTTTTGATACTACTTCTTTAACTTTATTTTGATTAATTTCAGATAATTCTTTACTTGGAAAAGGATAGATGGTTCCATCCACATCACTAAATATTGCTAATTTTTTCATGTTTTTATTATATCAATATAATAGTTATTTAACCTTTTTAAATGGAATAATTTTTATATTTTAATGTAAAATAAATATACTATGAATTTAATCCTAGAAAAATTACAAAAAAAGAAAGAAAGAGATAAGAAGACATTAAAACTATATTCTATTTTGGATGCAATAATATCTACTATTGTGTCTTTTTTATCTATTGCTTCGATTTCTACAGCTATTTATGTTTTAGTTATTTTAGTTCAATTAAGTAATAAAAATCCAGATGTTTTAACTTCTGTATCATTTGTGCTTTTGTTAGTTCTAGTAATCTTTATTTTATTATCATTTATATTAACTATTGTTTTATCAATTATGAAACATAATGATAAAACAGTTAAATATAAAAGAATTTTAAATACTATTAAATATTTAGAAATTAAGCATAATTCTAATTTGATAACAGACAAAGATTTAGATACTATTATTGATACATTATGAGAAAAAGGAACAAAAAAACAAAAATTAGCAATATCAGAAATAATTAAATCAGAACTAAAAAAAGGAGCAAAATAATGAAAAGAAATCATTTAAAGCCAATTCAGTTATATGAAAAAATAGTAAAGCAAACTAGAATTAAAAAATGAGTTTATGGTGTATTTTATTATTTATTAAATTCTGTTTCAATATTTACTGCTTTATATATTAGTTATATAGCTTTACAGTTTTTAGCAGGAAATAATAAAAACTTTCCTGGTGGAGCAAATGCTTATCCAGGGAATAATCCTTATTTTAGTCCATTTTTTAATGATAGTACTAATTATATTTTACTAACAACCATAATTAACTCTGCAGTGGGTTTGATTTCTGGAGTTATTTCATTTTTTGTAATTAATACAAGATTTCTATTTTATAAAAGAAAATACAATATTTTAGTTTTTGAAAAAACTATTTATATGTCAAAACTATATATTTATAATGGAACTCATGAACAAAATCAGTTTATGTTATATAAAAGAGCATTGCAAATTTTAGAAACAGATAGATACAAATCAAGTGTTTTATTAAATGTTAATGTAGATTTAAATAAAGGAGAAAATAATGAAAAAAAATAATATGAAAGAAAAAGCTTTACATATAAAAATTCAATTATCAAAAAAAATGATTTATAAAAAATTCATTATATATCGTTTAACATTTATTTTGTTGAGTATTTTGTCTATATTCATTTCTTCATCAATAGTTGTTTTAAACTTATATTCAATTAGATGAAATGATTTTCCAAAACAAACAATGGCATTTTTCTTTGCAATGTCTTTAATAGCATCAATTTCTACATTCTTTATTTCGTTTCAATCCTTTTTAAATATTACTAATAGAAAGTATATTTTAAAAGAAAATATTGCAAAAAATGACGAAATTACATCAATATTAAAAGATAAAACAGAACTAAGTCAAGAGGAAATAGATAATATTATGGAGTTATTTTAATGTTTAGAAGATTTTATTGCCCTGAATATTTTATAAATAAAACTAATCATATTAAATTAGACAATAATCCTTCTTGAAAAAATGATTATATAAACAAAATAATTGTTTTATATGATGACAATCAGGAAGCTATAGTTAATGTTTTAGATATTCAAAAAACACAATCGTATGTTTTTTTAAGAATTAAAGAAATTTCATTTGATTTAGATTCAGTTGATAATTTTGTATTTGATTTAGACGGAACTTTATTAAATAAAAAATCAATGTTATCGAATGAACAATTACAATCACTAAACACATTGAAATCTTTAAATAAAAAAATCATTATTTCAACAGGTAGACCATGATTTACTGCAGAAAATATTATTAAAGATATACCAACAAATCTTCCGATAAGTTTTGCAAACGGTTCAATTATTAAACATAATAACGAAGTTATTAAATATTTTAATATACATCAAGAAACCGGAATTAATTTATATAAAAAATTAGTTGAATGAGAATATGATTTTTTAGTTTATACTCCAGATAAAATATATGGTTATAATACAAATAAAACAGATTTTTTTATAAATAAAAAATATCCAGAAAGAATAGGAATTGAAAATTATGCTGAAGGGAATTTTTCTTTAGAAATAAATAATTGAATATTCTGTAAATTTTTAGTAATCAGAAGAAGTAATGATGAAACAAAATGAAATGAATTATTAAAGTATATAAAAAAACAATCTCAATTATATGGAGTTATATCAGAAGAACCTTATTTAGATGTTATGGGGATTAATGCATCAAAGGGTAATTCATTAACTTGATTATCTAAAGAATATAATTTAGATTTAAATAGAACAATTTGTTTTGGTGATGCTGATAATGATGAAACAATGTTTAATGTAGCTAAATTTTCAGGACTAACATCAAATTGTTTTGAAAGTGTTAAGAATAAAGCTATTTTTAATCTAGGAGATAATGATACAAACTGATTAAATGATTTTATAAAAAAATATAACAAAAAAGATCAAATTTAATTTTGATCTTTTTTTATAAGGTATTTGAAATTATAAAATGAAAAAAATATAAAGTATAAAAATGAGGGGATATAAAAGTATAAAAAAATGGCGGAACAGAGAGGATTTGAACCTCCGCGGGAATTGCTTCCCCTACAGTCTTAGCAGGACCGCCTCTTCAGCCTCTTGAGTACTGTTCCATTTAGTGCTAAATAATTATAACACAGAAATTTTTATATTAATAAAATATAAAAATATAATTAAAAAAGCATAATAATGGAAAAATATGGAAATAATTATTTTATTTCTAATTTTTTTAAAGATTTATAAGCAAAAAAATACACATAAATTTATTAAGTGTTAGAATTAAGACGATTATTACAAATAATAAAAATTTATTAATATTTAAATTCGGAGGATTATAAATGAAAACACCACATATATCAGCAAGAAAAGAAGATATTGCTAAAACAGTAATAATGCCAGGAGATCCATTAAGAGCCAAATATATAGCCGAAACCTTTTTAGATCCAGGTTATATTCAAGTAAATGAAGTAAGAAACATGTTTATGTTTACTGGAACATATAAAGGAAAACCTGTAACAATTGCAGGAAGCGGAATGGGATGTCCATCAATAGGAATTTATTCATACGAATTATTCAAATTTTATGATGTTGATAGAATCATAAGAATTGGTTCAGCAGGTTCATATGTAAAAGACTTAGGACTATATGAAGTTGTTCTAGCATCTGAAGCTTTTGCAGATAGTGATGCTTTTAGAAGAATAGCATTAGGAAAAACAGGTAATATTTCATTACCATCAAGCAATTTAAACAAAGAAATTAAAGAAATTGCTCAAAAATTAGGAACAAAATTACATGAAGGAAGAGTTCATTCATCAGATGTATTTTATTCAGTAGTTCCTTTAGAACAAAGAATTAAAGATACTCAATCAATTTGTGTTGAAATGGAATCATATGCTTTATTTACTAATGCAGAAGCAACTGGGAAAGAAGCAGCATGTTTATTAACAATAAGTGATAATTTAATAACTAAAGAAGAAACATCATCTGCAGAACGTCAAACAGCATTTACTAAAATGATGGAGATTGCTTTAAATTTAGCAAAATAATATGCGTGTAGTTGATATTATTGATAAAAAAAGATTAAATCAAGAATTAACTGAAGAAGAAATTAGATTTCTTATTAATAGTTATGTGGATGGTTCAACACCTGATTATCAAATGAGTGCTTTTTTAATGGCGGTTTTATTTAATTCTATGACCTCAAGAGAAATAGCATTAATGACAAAATATATGATGTATTCAGGTGAAGTTATGGATTTATCTGCTATCCCAGGAATTAAAGTTGATAAGCATTCAACCGGGGGTGTAGGTGATAAAACTACACTAGCTGTAGCTCCAATTGTAGCAGCATGTGGAGCTCCTGTTGCAAAAATGAGTGGTAGAGGACTTGGACATACAGGAGGGACTATAGATAAACTTGAATCTATACCAGGTTTTAATGTTGAAGTAAGTTATCAAGATTTTATAAAACAAGTAACAGAACACAAAATAGCAGTTATTGGACAAAGTTCAAAATTAGTTCCAGCAGATAAAAAATTATATGCTTTAAGAGATGTAACAGGAACCGTTCAATCTATACCATTAATTGCTTCATCTATAATGTCTAAAAAATTAGCAACTGGTTCAGATGCAATTTTATTAGATGTTAAATGTGGAAATGGTGCTTTTATGAAAGAAATTGAAAGTGCTAGAAACCTTGCAAGAACAATGATTAATATAGGTAAAGAATTAAATGTTGATGTTCGCGCAGAAATAACAAATATGAACCGTCCAATAGGATGTGAAATTGGTAATAAAAATGAAGTTCTTGAAGCAATTAGAACACTACAAGGTAAAGGACCAAAAGATTTTAATGAACTAGTTTATTCATCTTGTGCAACTATTTTAGAACAAGCAAAAATAGTTAAAAATCATAATGAAGCAATTCAAAAAATTGATGAAGTTATTAAAAACGGAAAAGCACTTGATAAATTCTATGAATTTGTTCAAGCACAAGGCGGTGATGTTCAAGCACTTAAAAACCCAAGTTTTTGAAACCCTAAATATAAATTAGAAGTGCAATCAGATAAATTGGGATATGTTGAAATCTTTGATAGTTTAACTTTCGGAATTGTAGCAATGAAATTAGGTGCTGGAAGAAAAACAAAAGAAGATTCAATTGATTTTGAAGCAGGAATTACAATTAACAAAAAAACAAATGAAAAAGTTGAAAAAGGTGATGTGTTATTTACACTTTATTCATCAAGTAAAATTGATTTAAGTATTATTCAAGAATTAAAAAATGGATATCGTATAAATCAAGAGCAAGTAGAAAACCAAGTAATTTTAGACAGAATGAAATAGGAGATAAAATGAATTACAATAAAATGATTGATCATACATATTTAAAACCAGAAGCAACAGAAAAAGAATTAAACAAATTAATTGATGAAGCAAAAAAATATGACTTTAAAACAGTTTGTGTAAATTCTTCATGAGTTAAATATGTTTCAGAAAAATTAAAAGGTTCTTCAGTAGGGATAACAAGTGTAGTTGGTTTCCCACTTGGTTCAATGATTACACAATCAAAAGCTCACGAAGCCAAACTAGCTATAGATCATGGAGCTGATGAAATTGATATGGTTATTAATATCGGACGTTTCAAACAAGGTGATTATGAATACGTATTAAATGATATTAAAAAAGTTAAGGAAGCGTGTGGAACACACATATTAAAAGTTATTATTGAAACTGCTTTATTAACTGAAGAAGAAATTAAAAAAGCAACTGAAATTGTAATGAAATCAGGTGCTGAATTTATTAAAACATCAACTGGATTTAGTTTCCGTGGTGCAAACTTAAGAGATGTTGAATTAATGAAAAGTGTTTGCGGAGACTCTTTATTAATTAAAGCAGCAGGCGGAATTTCAAATATGGATGACTTAATTAAAATGTATCAAGCAGGTGCAACCAGATTTGGAACAAGTCGTTCAGTTGCAATTGTAGAAGGTAAAGATTCTAAAGGCGGATATTAATCCTTATACATAGTAAACAAAAATAACAAAAAGACGAATAACACTATAAAACAGTGAAATTCGTCTTTTTTTATGAATTAAGTAAGAAACAAATAAAATTATATTGTTTCCATTTGTGGTTCG
Source organism: Mycoplasmopsis felis ATCC 23391 (assembly GCF_000701865.1). Taxonomy (GTDB): domain Bacteria; phylum Bacillota_I; class Bacilli_A; order Mycoplasmatales; family Metamycoplasmataceae; genus Mycoplasmopsis; species Mycoplasmopsis felis. The sequence continues at coordinate 33,783 of NZ_JNKA01000004.1, forward strand.
TTTCTTTGTTCAATATTTTTTAATTTAACTAAAATAAGAATTAAAGATATTAATGTGAAAATAGGGAAGAAAAACCCTACTACTAAAAATATAAAATACAATTCTAATTCTTCTTCCTTGTAAATATTTTTAATTATAATAATATTAATGACTAAATTTGCTATACCCACAAAAAAATACAAGTGCACCAAGAATTGCAATAGGAATTGATAAACTAGTAATAGATAGAGAAGGATCAGAAGTATTTCTATCAACTCTATCAAGTAATGAATTATCATCATTATAATAGTTTGTTTCTGCACTTAAAATTGATAGTATTAATATTACTAAAAATCCTATTAAAATAACTTGCATTGCTATATTTAAACCAAGACTTCATCAAGTGAGTTTTCTAACTTTTTTTATATTCATTTTAACCTCATTTAATATATATATATATATATATAATAAATAATATCATTAATTGTCTGAAAATTAAAGGATTTTATTTTTAAATAATTTCTAAAAAAAGTATTTATTTAATTTAACAAAATTATTTTTTTTTTTTTTAAAAAGTACTTTTATTCCTAATTTATAAGATTAAAAGTTTTGTATATTTACACACAAATATTTTAGTATTTGATAAAATTAAAAAGCAATAAATTTATTTAATTGCAGAAAGTAGAAATCACTTCTCACCTGATGGACATATCCTTGGGTTTAGCTACAATTAAATGTATCATACTTCTGATACCTTTTTTAGTAGGAGAGCGGTCAAGCTTTTTAATTATTTAAGGAGTTATTATTATTCAAGACAAAAGAAAAAAACCAACTTCAGAACATTATGTTAATAATGATATACCTTATCCAAAACTATTTGTTTTAGGTAGTGATGGACAAAAGGTAGGAGTATTAACTAAGTCTGAAGCATTAGAATTAGCTAAAAATGAAAAAATGGATCTAGTTTTAATTAGTGTAGATCCAAAACCTATTGCACGTATATTAGATTACGGTAAGTTTAAATATGACCGTAAAAAGAAACAAAAAGAAAATAAGGAAAAACAAACAACAATCCAAAATCGTGAAATTCGTTTAACACCAATGATTGGTGAAAATGATTTACTAACAAAAAGTAAAAAGGCACGTGAATTTCTTTTAAAAGGAGACCGTATTAAGGTTTCAGTAAAATTAAGAGGACGTGAAATAGGTCGTAAAGATCTTGGTGAAAATGTTTTAAACAAGTTTTTTACTCAAGTAGAAAATATAGCAGATAAAACAACAGAACCAAAATTAGTTAATGAACGTTTCTTAGACATGAATCTCCAACCAAATAAAATAAAAATCGCCAAATACTTAAAAGAAAAGAATCAAGGAAATAACCAAACCGAAGATTCACAAGAAGGAGAATAAAATGCCAAAGATGAAAACAAAAAGTGCGTTAAAAAAACGTATTAAAATCACAGGAACTGGTAAAGTTATGAGAGAACAAGCATATCGTTCTCACTTAGCTCAAAATAAATCAACAAAACAAAAACGTCAATCTCGTAAATCTGCTCTAATGTCAAAAAGTGATCTTAAAAGATTTAAAGCATTGATTTAATCTTGTTAAATTAATTTTTCATACAAGATTCATATAAATATATGTAAGAAAGGAAAATAAATATGGCAAGAGTTAAAGGTGGAACAGTTACAAGAGCAAGACGTAAAAAATGATTAAAATTAGCAAAAGGATACTTTGGTCACAAATCAATAGGTTATAAAGTTGCAAAACAAGCAGTTATTAAATCATGAACATATGCATTTAGAGACCGTAAACAAGTTAAAAGAAATTTCCGTAAATTATGAATTGCACGTATTAACGCTGCAACAAGAGCTCAAGGAATGAGTTATTCAAGATTTATCAATGGTCTTAAAAAAGCAAATGTTACAATTAACCGTAAAATGCTTTCAGAGTTAGCAATTAATGAACCAAAAACTTTTGATATGTTAATTAAATTATCAAAAGAAGTTTAATAAAATAAACATAAATAGCAACTCGTTTGCTATTTTTTCATAAATTAAGAAGGTTAGATATGAAAAACAAAAATAAAATATTATATACAATACTGTTAAACTCTTCTCTGGTCTCTTTTACTTTTTCAATAAGTTGTAAACAACCAGAAAATAAAATAGATAATCTAGAATTTAGTAATTTAACATCGATATTAAAAGAAAATCAAGTTATTATAAAATTTACAACTCAAAATTCTGAAATTAAATTTAATCAAGGTATTATTCATTTAAAAGAAATAGAAACTAATAATCTAATTCAATTAAATATAAAAACACATAATAAAATAGATGAATATATTTTATTAATTGATAATGTAAATATAAAAGAAAATCAAACTTATGAACTAGAAAAAATTGAGTTGTTTAACGATGAAAACAAGAATAAAATTATAATTCTTGCAAAGAATGATACAACAACTACTTTTAATACAAAGAAAGAAACCAAAACAGAAGGACCTATTCAAGAACCAGGTTCACAACCTGAACCTAAACCAAATCCATCACCTGGAGTTAATACACAAACAAACCCTCAAGTTGATAAACCCACAGATCAAAAGGAACCTGCACCTTCTGATGACCCTTCTATAAATCATCCAACAACAGAAGAATCTGAGTATAACTATGTAGTTAAAACATTATTACATAATGTTGATGATAATACAATTAATGTTGAGTTTGGCAAACCAATAAATTCTAATAATGATTTAGAATTTACATTATTTGTTTTAGAAAGCGATAATGTTCTTGAATATAAAATTAATAAAAACAATGATATAGAATTTAATAACATAAGTTTTAATTTAAACACTTTGAAAGAAAATTCACTTTATGAAGTGTTTAAATTAAGTGTCAATGGCCAAGACATACCAATTCAATCTCTTATCATTAATACAAAACAACCAGAAGCAAATAAACCTTCTTTATTAACATTAGATTACGAGTTAAATACTTCAGAAGTTCACAAAAATATTAAACTAAGTTTTAATACAGAAGTTAATCATTTTCTTCCAAATTCAGTTTATGAAGGAGTTTTAGTTCTAAATGATAAAGAAACTTCTGAAAAAACTTATGTTTTATTTAATTATCAAAAAAGCACAACACCTAATTTAAACAATATAGTTATTCCGCTTACAGATGAATATGATTCAGAAGATAGTGCATTAGATAATCCACAAGTTGAAATATTACTAAATAAACAATTTGAAGTTGATTCCATACATTTTAGAGAACAAGGAGCAAATGATTTTCTTGACTTTGCTTTAAATAAATCTAATAATGTTTCATTAATTTTAAATACAACAGACTCATCTGTAAAGTATTCAAACTTTATGTTTAGTGTTAATGGACAAAATATTGAAGGTTCATTTAATTTAACAGGTGAATTACAAAATCCAGAGGTAATAATTAACAATGATTTAGGTGGAGAGTTTAGATTAAATGTAACTAAAGAAACAAATGGAAGTTATAAATTTGTCATTGAGAATGCTAATTTGAATACTTCTTATTATTTACAAAAAATAGTAAGTAATGAACAAAGGATTTATCCAGAATCAAATATTGATACAACAAAATTAATCTTAAAACAAACAAGACCTGAATTTGATAAAGAAATATTAAATATCGATAATGAATCTATTAATAACGGATTTAGTCAATTGATTACATTAAATTATTTTGAATTATTAAAATACAATGTTCAACCAACTACTTTAGAACTAGAAGTTTCACAAAATCAAGAAATCATTTATTTAAAACATAAAGAAATTAATCAAGAAAATAAAACAATTACTTTTGTTTGAGATAATGAAAAACTTCTTAATTCATTTAATATAAATAAAATAATAAGTTATAGTCAAAGTTTTGAAATAGAAAAAAATATTAATACTGGGTTAACTTCAAACACGGGAACCATACCGAATGAAACTTTAAATAATTTATTAACTGAACAAAACTTTATTAACATAAATAAATGATGAATAAAATCTTATAAAGAGGAATTTCAAAAAAATCCACTTGTATTCTTATTTAAAAATTTAAAAACAGCAAATAATAATAGATTTAAATTAAATAACTTTGATTTCAATTTTGACAATTTAGACATTGATAAAAATAGTATTAACTATACAACTATTGACAATAATTCATTAAGAATTAATTTTAAATTTAAATCTAATGAAAATTTATCAAAAGAATATTCAATTATTGTTAATAATTTTTGACAAGAAAGTGATTTTTCTATAAAAAATCCAAATAATATTGATTTAACCAATATTATAACCTTAACAAATACAGGGAGATCAGCTACAATTAATCAAATTAATCAAGAATTTCAAGATTTTAAAGATACTGATGATCTAGATGCTTCACTCGGAGCAAAAACTTTATATAAAATTCCATTTAATAATACAAAATTAAGTCAATACTTTAATATTGATAATTCATTAAAATTATATGATACTACTAATCATGAGTTATATTTAGTATTATATGGTCAAACAGAAGGAAGTCCATCTAATCAAAAAACTACTCCTTTTAATGCTCTAAATATGATTCAATATAAAATACTTGCAAAATTCAATAAATCAGCAAGCAACGAAAGTATTTACAAAAATGCAATCTTAAATAATTGAATATCAGGATTTACATTAGAAAATAATTTATACAAAGAATTTATTAAATCAATGCCAGATACATTTAAAAACTTAGAAATTTTTAATAGATATTTTGGTTTTAAAGATAAGAATACTAATTTACAAGAATTAGTTGAAACTATTAATCAAACAAATGATTTTAAAGAAAAAACTAAACTTTTATTAGAAAAGACTAACTTAAGTAATTTCTTTAATCAAGTATTAGAAATAACTAAAAACAAATATAATCCACCAATTATAAATCAATCACAATTAATTAAGTTAAATAATGTATCAATTGATATGCAAGGACAAAATCAAATCTTAGTTGCTGATTTTGAAATAATTCCACTTACAAGTCAAATAATTGATAATAAATTAACTGTAAAACCAAATAATAACTTTGTAAGTGACCAATTTACAATCAGATTAATTAAATAATAATTGATTTTATATATAATTTTATTGTATTTTGAGTTGCTATTTAAGTTATTCACAAAATAAAAAAATAAATTATTTACTATAAACAGAACTCAAATTTCAAAATAACAAAGGAGTTATTATGCACACAATTAAAGAGTTTTTATTAAAACCAGTATTTTATGATACTTGAACAAATGTAGAAGTTAAAGGTTGAGTTGCTTCAAATAGAGGAAATAAGAAAATCAGATTTTTAGAAATAAATGATGGAAGTACTATTAAAAACTTACAAGTAGTTTTTAAAGGTGAAGAATTTGATTTTGAATTATTAGATTCATTAAAACCTGGTTCAGCAATTGCTATTTCAGGAACATTAAATGCTACACCTAATGCACCTCAACCTATTGAGATGAATGCTACCAAACTTCATTCATTTAGAAAATCAGATGATGATTATCCAATTCAAAATCAAGAAATTAAACTTGAAACATTAAGAGAAGTGCCTCATTTCAGACATAGAACAAATATTTTAAGAGCAGTTATGCTTATTCGTTCAACACTGGCTCAAGAAATTCATAAATATTTTATTTATAAAAATTTCTACTATATGAATAGTCCAATCATCACAAGCAATGACGGAGAAGGAGCAGGAGAAACATTTATAGTTAGTGATAAAAACACAAATGATCCTTTCTTTGGTGTTGGTAATAAATCAACTTTAGGTGTAACAGGACAATTACATGGGGAAAGTTATGCTAATGGGTTTAAAAATATCTATACTTTCGGTCCTACATTTAGAGCAGAAAGATCTAACACTAAGCGTCATTTAGCTGAATTTTGAATGATAGAACCAGAAATGGCATTTTATGACTTATTCCAAACCATTGAACTTTCACAAGATTTATTAAAAGTAGTAATAAGAAATACCATAGCACAACACCCATTTGAATTTGAATATTTAGACAAAATATCAAATAGCACATTATTAAACAGATTAAACTTATTTTTAGATTCATATCTAAAAATAATTGATTATAAAGATGCATTAAAAGAATTAGAAAAAGTTAAAGATAGCTTTGAAGAAAAAAACATTCACTTTGGATTAGATTTATCAAGTGAACATGAAAAATACTTAACTGATGTTTTATATAAATCACCAGTTGTAATTATTAACTTCCCCAAATCATTTAAAGCATTTTACATGCATCAAAATGATGATGGACAAACAGTTGCTGCATTTGATTTATTAGTTCCAGGAATCGGTGAATTAATAGGTGGAAGTCAAAGAGAAACTGATTACAATAAACTAGTTACCAGAATCAATGAACTAGGCATTAATCAAGAAGAATTACAATGATATTTAGACTTGCGTAGATTTGGACATATGCAATCAAGTGGTTTTGGTATAGGTTTTGAAAGATTAGTTATGTATGCAACAGGAATTGATAACATTCGTGATGTAATACCTTATCCAAGAACAAATGGAAACATCCGTATGTAACTAGCAGTGCTTAGCACTGCTTTTTTTTATATTTTAGTATAATAAAATTTATGAAAAACATTAATTTAAATGATTTAAAAGAAAAGGTAAACAAATTTTTAAAAGATAAAAAGAAAGTTAAATTAGCTTCAATTATTTTAGGTTCATCAATACTTGGAATTACCACTATAGCAGTTATTGCTTCAGTTGCAAGTAAATCTAATAAAGCAACCGAACCTGAACAACCAATTCAAGTAGAACCAAAACCAAAGGGTCCAACTCCAGAACAACCTGTTGATCCTAATCCAAGACCTACCCCTAATCCACAACCAGAACAGAAACCAGGTACAAATGATAAAAGAGAATCCTTATTAACTTTAAAAATATCTCAAGCTAGAGATTACTTACAAGAATTAAACAAACAAAGATATAAAGAATTAAAGACTTCTTTAAATCAAGGAATTGAATCTGCTCTTTTGACTGCATTAGAAATAGCACAAAATGTTAATAATTCGAACCAAGAAGAGTTAACAGAAAAATTAAATCAAGCAGTTAATGCTTTAGACACAATATTGAACAAAACCCAGCAAGACAAAGAAGAACTAGATAATTCATCTTTATTATTTAGTATTTCTCAGAATCCTAATTCAGTACAATATGAAAATAGAAATGATTTTAGATTAATTACATTTGAATTATCATCAACTCTACCACTAGATGATGTTAATGAAATTTCAGATTCAATTTTAGTTGAATATAATAATGCAGATCATAATTTACAATTACATTTAAAGGAATTTAAAGAAAATTCAAATAATCAAAGTATTTTAATGAGTTTTAGAGTTTTTGAAAATACAAATTATACAGTTAAAGGAATTTATTTATCTGATACAAATCAATTAAGAAATTTAGAATCAGCTCCTGTTAATGTAACTGAGATAAATGTTCCAAATCCTTTAACACCAGAAATTGATAATAATAAAAATACTGTAACACCTAATTTAGAAGATTTAGCAATATTAAGAAACAATTTATTTAATTCAAGAAGATTAAGTGAGCAAATACAAGAAAATGAACTTGTTAACTTACCGGAAAATAAAGAACTTTATTTATATTTAATTAATGGTGAAAAAATTAATAAATATTTACCTAATACAATTACATATAAAGAAAAACAATATTCTTTAGTTCCAAATCAAACATATACAGCTACTAATCAAAATACAACAAATGAGTCAAATAATAAAATAATTCAGAAAAATTTCACTGTGAATTATCAACTAGTTCAAAGTAATGAAAATCAAACAACAGATGCTATAAATAATAATTTAAATGTTACATTTAAAGTTTATTATATAAATTATGCTGCTGCTCCTGGAAATAATTTAACTAATACTAAATTATCAGTTGATAGAACTAAATCTAATAGTTCTGGAGAAACTAATTTATTAGATAGACTTATTGATGGAAATAAAGATAAAGCAGATGGTTCATATTGAAATAACTGAAATCAAAAAGAAAGAGATCAAAGCAATCAACTTTCTGAATTTGTTTTTAATGTTAATAATGATGAAAATGTTTTAATATCACAATTAAATATTTATATCAAAGCTGCAAATAGTTTAGGTGGTTTAGTTTTACCAGAAGAAATGAGAATTCAGGTTTCAGAGGATGGAGTGAATTTTAAAGATGTAAAACATCAAGATAAAATTAATTTTGCTGATTTTGGTAGTCATAATGGTACTGCTTTAAATTCTTCTGAATACACTTCATTAGATAATGATAATCAAGGCGTGAAATTAGTTACTATTCATTTTGAACCAAGTTTTGCTAAATTCATTAAATTTAAATGAGTTCCAAGAAGTTATGCAAGTGGTAATTTAAGACATTATCCAGTTCAATTCCCAGAGTTAGAATTTTATGATATTACAAACAAAGACATTGAAGTACTAAAAAATGAATTCATTTCATTTACTAATCAAAAAACTGAAATATTAAATAATTTAAAAACTAAAAATGAAGTTTTTGCTAGTTTTACTGATACAAATACAAAAAAATATTCTATAGTTATCTCAAAAGCTCAAGAATTAAAAAATCAAATACAAAATAGAGAATCAGAATTATTAAACTTACCTAACCATAGATTCAAGAATGAAATTGAATTATTAGAAGCAAAATTAAAAAAAGTTATTGAGGCATTTAATAAGGTAAAAGATCAAAATCCTAATAATGATCCTAAACAAGCACAAGGATTGTTAAAAACTAGAACTTTATTAAATGAAATAATAGAATATGGTAATACCAATCCATCAGTATATTATTCAAGAGAGTATTCTTTCAAATACAAAGAGTTTATTAAACTACTAGAAACAATTAATAATGATGCAAATGCAACATTAAATCAATTCCTTAATTTAGAATTTAAACTTAGAGATGAATTTGAGGAATTCAAAAAAGAATTACAAAATTCTATAATAAATGAATCAGTTGTTGTTATAAACGAAGAAACTCTTGAGATTGAAAATATATCAACTGAAGAATATGAATTAAGTTTTAATTTAGATATTTATAGAATTAAACCAGAAGAAAATAGAAGTATTAAATTAAATATCAATAACATACCTAATGGTGTTGTAGTTAATGAAATACCATTTAGTCAATGAAGTTCGGTAGAAGATGACCAAAACAACAATTTACCAAGAACTGTTAAATTAAAACTAAAAGTAACAGGAAAACCAGAAACTTTACAATCAGTTTCATTTAATAAAATCTTATTAGGTGATCACGAATTAATCAGAATGCCAAGACATGAATTCAAATTACAAAAACTAGAAAATTCAGTTAAAAAATTCAATAGATCCTATGATGTTAATTCAAAATCATACAGATTTGATTTTGAATTAAATAATGGTTTATCAATAGATTTAAACTTTAATTCTAAAGTTGCATTTAAATTAGAAAATAACATAGTTAAAGAATTTAAATTAACAAAAGTACAAGAAAATGATACTGTCAAGTACCAATTTATTGCACCCGCAGAACAAATAATCCCACAAGAAGGTCAAGAAATTCAACCTAATGCTTTATACTTAAAAGAATTAAGACTAAATACAAATGGAAAAGAAATTGACAATCTAGATTCTCTTCCTTTATTAAAAGTTCAAGATAATAGTGATTTAACTTTTAATAAAGAAAATCCATTATGACACTTAAAAGAAGTTAACTTAGAAATTTTTGATGCTTATATAGATTTATTTAAAGATGAAAATGAAAGTACAATTCAACGTCAAGCAAAACATCAAGCATTCATCAAAATCAAAAATCCAGAAAACTTAATTACATTCCCAAGAAATAACTTCCTTATTCAATTAAGAGGTGGAAATCAATTAACATTCCCAAATAACTCATTAGTATTTAATGATGAAAATGATGTTTTAGAATTTGCATCAAATGTAGAATTGAGTTTTGATAATTCTGATGATGAATTAAAACTACATATTTTAAAAATAGGATATGAACATCAAGGTGATAATAGTTTTGACATAGATATTCCTATTACAAAATTTAAACAAGATTCAGATATTAATGATGGTGTTAAATTAAGAAGAGCACCAAAAACAACAAACCACTTATTAGGAAGAAGTGAAATATAGAAAATAGAACAAATAGAATTTTGTTCTATTTTTGTTTATATCCTTAATTGAAATGAATTTTAAATTATTGAATTTCAATAAATAATATTAATTTGATAATTAAATTTAATATAATTTAAAAATTAAAGGTAATTATGAAAAAAAATTTAGTTCCAAGAGTTAGGTTTAAAGGGTTTGGTGAAGAATGAAGTGAGGAAAGAATAGAAAATTTATCTTCTTTCAGAAGGGGTTCTTTTCCACAACCTTATGGAAAAGAAGAATGATATAATGGTGTTAATTTGATGCCTTTTGTTCAAGTTTTTGATATAGGTGATGATTTGAAGTTAGAACCGAAAACAAAGCAAAAAATTAGTTTATCAGCACAACGGATGAGCGTTTTTGTTAAAAAAGGTTCAGTGTTAGTTTCATTACAAGGCACAATAGGGAGAACGGCGGTTTCGCAATATGATTCATACATAGATAGAACAATATTAGTTTTCGAAGGTTATAAAACTAAAATCAATAAAACTTTTTGAGCTCATATCATTAAAAAGAAATTTCAAATTGAATCAGATAATGCACCAGGAGCAATAATAAAAACTATAACAAAGGAAGTTTTATCTAATTTTCAATTACTTTTACCTAAATACAATGAACAACAAAAAATAGGAAAACTTTTAGAAAATATCGACAACCTAATAACTCTAGAAGAAATTAAACTCAATAAACTCAAACAACTCAAAGAAACTCTCTTACAAAAAATGTTCCCAGATGGTAATTCAAAAACACCTAAAATAAGATTTAGGGGGTTTCAGGGAGAGTGAGAAGAAGAGAAATTAGAAGAAATAGGACAAACATATACTGGTTTGTCGGGTAAAACAAAAAAAGATTTTGGTCATGGTAATTCAAGGTATATTACATATTTAAATATTTTTAATAACCCTATTGCTAATCTTAAAGGACTAGATAGAATCGAAGAAGACCGTAAGCAAAACAGTGTAAAGTATGGAGATATTTTTGTTACAACTTCTTCTGAAATACCAGAAGAAGTTGGAATTACATCGATTTGACCTTTTAAAGATAAGGAAAATATATATTTAAATTCATTTTGTTTTGGCATAAG
>NZ_JNKA01000005.1 GCF_000701865.1 Mycoplasmopsis felis ATCC 23391
ATACATTCTGATCATTGTTTTCAATATACAAATCAAGTGTATATTGATAAAGTCAAAAAATCTAATGGCACAGTTTCACTTTCTAGAATTGGGAACTCATTAGATAATCGTGAAATTGAATATTGATTTGGTATCATAAAAACTGAATTATTAAATGATTTAGATTATTCAGAAATTACTTTTGATGAATTAAATCTTAAAATAAAGGAATATGTTGATTGATATAATAAAGAAAGAATTCAATCAAATTTAGAATGAAAAACACCACAGCAAACAGCTATGATGTTATAATTTACAAAAATGTTAATTTTTTGTGTCCATGTTAAAAAACTTTGTTTTTTTTTTTTTTTTTGATTAAATTAAAGTGATTTTAAAATGAAAGGAAATTAATAAAATGAATAAAAAGAAACTTATAATTGCTACAGGTCTTTTAACAGGTACTGTTATTGGAGTTGGTGTAGGAGTTGGTATTGCATTAAGTTCTTCTAAAAATACTGGTAATTCTGAAGAAGCAAAAAAAGAACTATCTAAAGAAATTCAAACAAGTAAAAGTTTTGAAAATGAACTTAGTTCACTTCAATATTCAACCATTAAAGGTGAATATTTATCATTAGTAAGTCAATATAAAAAACTATTAGAAAAAGAAGGTGTTACTTTTAAAGAATTAAGTGAAGGCCTAAAAACTTTTAAAACTAAACTTGAATTATTAAAACAAAGAAAAACTCAAGAAGATACAGCAAAAGCAAAAAGCATTAATGATTTAGATAATTTATTAAAAGAATCAAATGATTTTGCAAATTCGTTAACAAACGAAAAATACAGTGAAATTAAAACTAAATTAACTGATGCAATTACTTTAGCTCAAGTTGAGTTTAATAACAAAGATTCAAAATCTGCTTCTGAATTAAATACAGCAGTTAATAATCTTAAAAATATTTTAACAAAAGCAAAAAACGATTATGAAGCAATGCAAGATGAACAAACAAGAAAAATGAATTCTGAAACTGCATTGAAAAATAAAATAGATGAAGTAACGACATTTTTATCAGAATTAGGTGATACAGAAAAATACCAAGAAATTAAAAATGAATTATCTCAAGCAAAAACAACAGCAGATTCAGTTTACTCAGAACGTAATTCAAAAACTATAGAAGAATTAAAACAAGCATTAAATCAGTTGAATGATTCTTTAACTGCAGCAAAAACTAAAAAATCAAGCACAACTAATGCAAATGTAAACTTTACAGCTGAAACACCAACAAAAGAAGATGTTACAGGTAATACAAAATACAAATTTGTTGTACTTAATTTAACTTCAGATATTTTATTAGATTCATTATCTGATATTCAGGGTTTAATAGTAAATAATGAACCATATCAACTATCTTCAGTTGAATATAAAGCTAATTCAACTAATAAAAAAGAATTCACTTTAAAATTCCCAGTTGGTAAAAATGGAACTTACTCAATTAGTGCAGTAAAAATATTAGGTGTAGAACAAAACAAAACTTTTAGTCCTGTATCTATTAATATAACTGATTTTCCAAACAATTCTATTTCTTCATTTGAAGCAAACCCTAATCAAACCAATACTAAACCAACATTAGAATCTATAAATGTTCCATTAAGTGAATATAAAGATGGTTTATCTGAAGTATTCCAAGAAAATCAAATTCTAGATTTACAAGAATTAGAACATTATCTTTATTTAATAAATGGTGAGAGAGTGGAAAAATACTTACCTAAAAAAATTAGGTACCAAAATCAAGTTTATTCTATAAGTAATAAAAATACAGAAAACGACTTTAGTACATTCACTTCATCAAATAATCAAAATACTGCAAAAGATACTCAATATACACCAAAAACTTATAACTCAAATAAACCTACAAATAAAAATGTTGACAAAAATGTAAATGTAATTTATAAATTACAAACTCAAAACGAAACTACTACATCATCACAACAAGAAGGTTCTAATAAAAAAACAGTTATATTTAAAGTTAAATACATTGATTATGATGTAGAACCCTCAACATTTTTAAACACAACTAAACTTGAAGTAGTTGAAAATCTATCTAATGATTTTGTCAAAAGACATAAAAACAACGATAATCATGGTGTTGAGAAAACAATTGATGGAATCAGACATAATGAAAATAGATGAACCAACTGAAATGATAGATGAACCGATCAAAGTAATTTAAAAAATCAATTTGTTTATCAGGTAAAAAATAATGAACAAGTTTTAATTAATGGACTTATTTTAAACATAAGGGAAACTGATATTAATAATGGTTTAGGTGGATTAGTTATTCCTGAAGAAATTAGAATTTCTGTTTCACAAGATGGACAAAACTTTACTCCTGTTCAACACCAAGATAAAATCTCTCATAATGATTTTGGTTTAAGCGGAGGAACTAATAATGCAATATTACAAACATATTTCAATACAAGAGAAATTTCGATTAAAGCAGTCACTATCAATTTTGAACCAACTTTTGCTAAATACATTAAATTCCAATGAAAACCTCGTTCAAGAACAGGTTCAAATAATCAAATAGAACACTATTCATGAGAAATTTCTGAAATAGAATTCCAAGATTTAAATAATAAAGATTTAGATGCTCTAAAAAAAGAATATATTACTAAAACAAAACAACAAGATAAAATTATTGAAAAACTAAAAAAACTTATTGAATATTATGCTGATTTAACTGATACAAATTCTAAGAGATATTCATTTATTAAACTACAAGCAAACGATTTAAAAGATGAATTAAATGCACAAAAAGATTATTTAAAAATATTAGATGCTGAAAAATTCAAAAATAAAATAAATGAATTTATTAATAAAACAAAAACATTTGATATCGGAATAAATCAAGCAAATAATCAAAATCCTACTTCAGACATTGAACTAGAAAATGCTTTATTGCAATCAAGAGAACTAATTAATAATTTATATCCATATCTTGCAATAACTAAATCACATAGCAATTCTATGTATTATGACACAATTCTAAGAATGATAGATGAATTACTATCTCTAAACAATTCAACATCAAAAACAGTAGATAAATTGTTTAATGTAGTTTATTCAAATTTAATTAATTTTGATAAATTTAAAAAAGAATTTGAACAAATTACTAATACTACAACACTTGCTAGTGTGGATGAAGAAACCATTCAAGTTAAACAAAAACAAGGTTCTGTAAATGTTTATGAAGCTTCAATGGATTTAATAATTTATAATATCAAGAACAACGAAAATGCTAGCTTAAAACTAAAATTAAATCCAGAATCAACAGAAGTAGTTGTATCAGAAGTTCAATATAGTGACTGATCAAATAATCAATCATCATCAACAAGTTCTTCTCAAGATCAACCAGTGACTTCAGACCAATCAACTTCTGGTTCAACAGAATCTGCTCCAACTACTACTTCTGCAACTGAGACAGGAGATTCATCAGAAAATACAGATAATCAATCATCTTCTTCAGCAACAACTCAAGTAACAACTGAAAACAAACCAAAACGTAAAAGAATAACATTTACAATTACAAATAATTCTAATGCTCCAAAAACAGTTTCATTCAATGAAATATGACTAGGCGAAACAAAATTAACAGAATTATCAAATAATGTTGAATTAACAATTCCGAATAACCCTACAGTACAAACAGGACAAGTTTCTTAATTTATAAATAAAAATACATTTATTTTTTTAGTAAATGTATTTTTTTATTATAATTAAATAATATTTTATTTTTTATATTAAGATAAAGGAAATTATGAAAAAGAAATTGAGTTTAAAAGCTAAAATATTACTTTCTATAAGTATTCTAACTGCAGGTTCTGGTATAGCAATAGGTTCTATGTTTGCATATGCAAATAATTCAGATGAAGTAAATGGATCATATTTAAAAATAAATGAAAATGAATTTAAGAATGATTATTCTAAAATATATGATGATTCAAGGACTTTAATTCCTGAAATTTCTATACTAGACCCATTAAAAAAAATACAAGTTGCAACTATTTTAGATAGTGATTTTTCACAATACAGTTTTGTGGGAGAATCTGAAGTATATAATTTCGATGATTTTTTTAAAGAATATTTCAATAGATATAATGAGAGTTTCATATTAGAAGTAAAATACGGTTCATTTAGTTTTTATGATGAGTATGTTTTAGCTGTTAAACCAAAGCAATTCATAAACTTTACTAAATGATTTATCGAAAATGTAGCTTGAGGCCCTGATTTATTAACTTTAGATAGTTTTAGAATAGTTCCAGGAGTAGAACAAAACGGTAATGCTATAACATTGGGTGCTCATTCAACAGTTCATAAAGAAGTAAGCGAAATTAAGTTTTTCCCTGATGCATTCTTTGGTTCAATGCCTATTTATTCAATTTTATCTGGGCCAGGAAATTCTGATGATTCTTTAACATACTCATTATTTAAAACAGTTCAAAACAAAGATACAATTGAAGACTTTTTAAAATCAATTCCGTTAGCATCTAGTTTAAAAAATTCATTAGCTATTGAACATAACAATGCTTTTTGATCTCTTTCTATTCCTTCAAGAATAATAGGAAAACATTTTAAAATCTATCCTAGTTTTGGGAATAACATTAGAAGAGGTGAAGGAACAATTATTTTTGATAATTCTTTAACTAAAGAAGAATTTGATAAATATAAAGTTTCGCATAATTTAGATTCAAAACTTAATTATGAAGATTTAATAGATACAAAAGTATTAAGTGTAGTTTCTGATGTAAATGATAGTAACCCATTTTTAGAAATAGAATTTAATCATAAAATCAATAACCAAAATTTTAAATTTACAATGAATCAAGGTAATATTGATGAAACTTGAGATATTTCATATAACACCTTAAAAAAAGTTATTGATAATTCTATTAAACATTTTTTAGATTTCTACGATGTTAAGGCTTATGAAAATAAAACAATATGACAATACCAAAATAAAAATGGTGTAGTTTCTTATTATCGTTCAAAAGTAGAAGCTCTAAATAAAGAAAAAGAATTAATTAATTGAGCAAATTTAGATTCAGAACAACAAAACAAACTAAAAAAACTAAAAGTTGTTAATTTAGATGTTATAGATAAATCACTAAATATAACTTTTACTGATGAAAATCAAAATAATCAAACAATAACTTTTAATTCACAAAATATAACAAAGCAAGAACAAGAAAGTTTCAATAAATTCAAAATTGCTGTTGGTTATGGTGGAGGTATTAATCCGATTGCATTATCAGCTGGACCAGAAGATATTTCAATTTTAGATGATAATGGGAAACCTTTACGTGGTCTAGCAAGTAGAAAATACCAAGTTTATAACGAAGCATATACTGGTTTAATAGATAAAGTAATAGAAAAATATCCACATTTACTAAAAAAACAAAATGGACCTCATATTGTCAAAACACTTAATGATCAAGGATACTATGAATATTCTTTATCAGAAGGTGAATATTACGGTTTATCTGAAAATGATAGAATAGGACTCCCTCTTTTAATGGGTGCATCACTTGATAATTTTGACGGTGTGTCTGCTGATTTCTTAAAATATGTTGCAGCCCATGAATATGGTCATCATTTTACCTTAGATCAATCACAAGCTTTAAATCAAGATAATAATGCAATAATTGTTGGTGGTTTATCAACAAGAGGTGGAATTAATGAATCTTCATATTATTCTGCTAAAGCATTAAAAAATTATTTATATGCAAGAACCAACCTTGACTTTGTAAGAGTTAATGCACTAGGAACTGAAAATGAAAATACAAGGAAAAATGGAAGTTTTATAAAATTCTTATTTAAAGATAAAACAACTGGTGAATTTATTAAAGAATTAGATGATGATATCTGAGGAAATGCATTTAAATCAAATGATATATTTGAAGTATTAGATAATCCAAAGAGAAGATTTTTACAAACCTTTGAAGGATTAGAAAATGCAGCAAAATTAAGAAATGTTAAATTAGGTGACTTATTTATTGCGAACTCATTCGATGAGAATTCCGGTACTTTAAATCCATTTATCAATGGAAGTGCAAAATCTTTTGAGAAGAAATTAATTGATGGAAAAGAAGTGTTCGTTTTTAAAGAAGTTTCTGCACAAGATATAGTTAATCAATTGAAAGATGGTTTAGGAAATTCTATTGATAAAGTAATAGAAATTGTAGATGAACAAACAATAAGAATTTCTGTAGTTCAAACAGTACAAGAAGGCGAAATAACAAAAGCAACTAAAATAAATTTATTTAATAAAGATGGTTCTCCTGCTATTAATGTTCCTTTAAATGAACCTTTAGACCAAGCAAGTATTGATTATATTAATTCTCAAACAAATTTAATTACTAGAGCAATTGAAAACATAATTCAAACTAACTATAATGAATCAGGTTGAAACGAACAAGGAACATTCTTAGGTGGAGATATTTCATTAGGTTGAAATTCATTATTAAATAGTTCTTCAACAAACGGAATTAAAAACAATTTACTAAATAGAAACAATCCAAATGAAATAAATATATCTCACAATGAAATTAATAACCCAAATAACCCTCGTACAAGTTTTGAATACACTGCCTTAAGTAAAAATGTTTCTTTAGAACAAAGTCTAAGAGAATTAGCAAATGCAGTTATAGCAGTATCAAGATCACAAAATCAAGTTGGATGAAGACAAGCATCACAAGCTCAAGTTGGTACTGTTTTTGCATTTGTAGATAATAATCAAATTCAATCTAAATATACATTCCCTTATGCAAATGATTCATATTTATTAAATGAAATGTATTTAAGATTCCAAGAATTTTACAATATATTAGAAAGATTAAATCTTTCTAATATATATGGAATGATGCAATTACATCCAGGTTTTGGATTGTTATTACGTGGAAGTGGTATTTTAATGTCAGATCCAAGTCAAATAAATCCAATATTATCATTCCTAGATAGCTCAAATAATATTGTTTCACCAACAAGATTACAAAATGCTGTATTAAATAGAACTAATGAATTTACAGTAGCAGAATTAACTCATAAAATTACATTGAATAATATCAATGGAAGAGCAAATGGTTCGCTATCACTATATAGTGCTTATAATTCAACAATAAGAAGTCAAATTAATCAAGGTTCTCAAACAGCATATGCTCCTGTTTTTGATAATTTCGAAGCATTTTTAGACTTCACTTCAATTGATTATAGTAAAGCAAAATTAGTTAAATCTACTTATAAGGATAATAAAGCAAACGGTGAATTTAATTGAGATATTGATTATGTTAAATCAAAATTTGATTTTGAACTATTTAAAAATGCAGTATTAACTTCTGATGAAAATGAAGATATTAAAGAGTTTGTTAAAAAAGCATCTGAACAAAATATTGCTAATGAACTTATGTATAGATTCAGACATTCAAATCATTTCTTTACAGTTAAAGATTTCAATCCAATTAAAGACTTACAAGCAAATCAAGCTATTTTCTCAAGTAGATATGGCATTAATGTAATAAATCCTAACTTTACTGAAGGTTTTGTTTATGATTTAAATGATATTGGTGATTTAGATCCGAGAACATTCTTTGATGCAAATAAATTACAAGAAAAAATTAAAGAATATGTGGTGAATTTAGTAGGACAAGAAAAATCTCAAGAAACTTTTGAAACTCTGAATTCTCAAGATTTATATAGAATAATGGGAAATATTTTAACTTGAAATAATCAAGGAAAAGTAAATCAAGCAAGATTTGATTATATTTTATACCCAACATTTAGTAATGGTAAACCATCATCAGATGTTATTAACTATAACTTAACAAGAGTGGAAGCGTTATTAAATGATAAGTTTACTGATTATATCTATAATATCGCAGAAACTTTAACACGTGATTTTGTTCAAACTACATATGTTCCTGAAACAAAAGATTTCGAGAATCTACCTTCTTATTTTACTGGAATTAGTGAAGCACATACTGGTTTAGATTACGTAATTGATGCAACACAATTAAGTTTTTGAAATAATAATTTAAATAATCAAAATAATATGAATTTAGGTGTAGTTCAAGCAGTCAGATCTCAAAAATTCAATAATTATTATGACAAAATTAAACAAACTCATTTTATTTCTTCTAATTTAATTAAGCAAGAAAGAAAATTGGAAAGATCTATTAGGAAATTACTAAATGAAAGTAATAAAAGATTAGAATCCTTATTAGAACAATATAGAACAACTACTAACCAAAAAACTAAAGAGGAATTAAATAAAGAAATTCAAACTCAAAGGGCTATAGTAAAAACTTATGAAAAAAATGTTTTAGATATTCGTGCAAAAATTTCAGATATAACCAATGACAAATTTAAAGCAGTCGGAGAAATAAGTTCTAAAGAACTAGGTATTTTTAATCAAAGAAATCGTGATATTATAGCTAACCAAGAAATAAGAAATTCTTCTTATTTTGGAAACTTTATGACAAGAAATAATGGATATTTCAAAGACAGATTCCAAAAAGAAAAAATAGGTATGCATTTATATGACGATCAAGGAAAAGAAGTTATAGACAATGAAATTAGATTAAAAGATTTTGATGGAAATCAAATAACATCAAGACCTAGAGCATTCTTTATCTCTCAATTAATGAATTATGGTGTAGGAAACAGAACGATATCTGGTATTTTTAGAAATAAAAGATTAGATGCATTAGCATTATATGGTTATGTGAAAAATTCTGATGCTAAATTAATCAAGAAAATTCGTTTTACTGATGTACATACAAATGAAGTTAAATACTTACCTGTTAATTTTAAAGACACGAATAATATTTTTTACCTTAAACAACAAGGAATTAAGGAATCTAAAGTATCTATAGAAGATGAAGGTTATACATCTTGAATTTCTGATTTTGGTTTAATGGCAAAATACAGAAATACTTTATTATTACCAAAACATGAATATTATTTAGAATTTGTTGATGAAAATGATAATGTAGTTTCTGAAGTTGAATTAGGAGACTTAGATTTTATTGCAGAAAACGGAAAAACAGGAACACAAGCATCAGTAAAAATTTATAAAAACAAAAACCAAGATACAAATAATAAATATAAATCAATAATAAATATTGATTATCAATTCAATATTTCAGGATAGGAGGATTATGAAAAATAAAAAAATATTAAGTTTAATAACTTTCACAACGATATCAAGTAGTTCATTAGTTTTTGCATTAAGTTGTTCTCATAATTCAAATAATCCACAAAACAAATCATTAGCAAAAATTGATTATGATTTTGGTTTAGCAACTGAACCTTTAAATAACTTAAATTATATTAAGTATAAATCAATGGATAAAATATTACCTTCCCTAGTTGATTCGTTCTTAAAAACAGGACCAAGTGATGAACTAAAATCAATAGTTAAATCTAATGATTTTAATATGGTTATTGTAGATACAAACGGAACTATTAATAAAGATGGTGAAGTAAGTTCAAATTTCAATGATTTTTACAAACTTAAAGATAAATTAATTGAAGAAGAAGGATACGGAAGAATAACAGGGAGTTATTATGGTATCCAAAATTTTAGTACTATTGGTGGTTTAGGACGAGCATCAATTGGTGAATTAAGACGAAATTCAACAATTTATGCTTTTAGAAATCCTAAAAATCCAAATAACTATATGGGGATGACAGGTTTTATTAATAAAAAATTGAATAGATGATCAAACGGTGATTATATAACTGCTCAAGACCTCAGAGATTATCTAGAATATATTTTTGATTTAAGCACTGGTTCTCAAAAAGTAGATCAAGTACAGAAATTTGGTATTAGAGGTGCAGAAAAATTCCTTGATGCTCAAAAAGACTATATTCAAAAGTTTAATAAAAGTTATAAAAATCCATGAGGAAGAAGAAGTTATGTACTAGATTCAGAAGGAGATTTAGTTCAAAATCCAAATGAATCAGTCTGACAATCACAAACATTTGATGCTAATAACAATCCAATCGATACTAAAGAAGTGCAAGCAATTAAAGAAGCTGCATTAAATTTTGGTTTTTATACAGGACAATTATTTTTAGATTATTCAAATGAAGAAATAGAAGCTAATTTAAAAAATAATCCTAATTTTTCAATCGATAAAGAAATTCAAGATTTTACTTTTATAAATGAAAAAGGGATTGCAAAAACAAAAAAAATAGTTAAAAATGCATTTGTTAATCCATATCAAATATTTAATGTTGATAGTAAAATTCTTTCATCAATTAAATCATTAAGTTATGATGAAAATAGTTTTACTATAATATTTGATGAAAATCAAACTCCAGGAATTTCATTCTTCTTATTCCATGTTTTATCAGGACTATATCCTGTTAATCGTAAATACATTGAAACAGAAGGTGGAGGAATTGATGAATATGGTTCAAACACAAGCAAGTTTTTAACTGGTGGGCCATTTAATTTTGAACCAAGTGATATAGTGTTAGGGCCTCAAGGTTATATTATTTTAAATAAAAATAAAGATTATTTTGATGCAGAAAATACTATTTCAAATAAAATAAAAATTTATTTTTCTACAGATAGAAACACAAATTCTACTTTTTTTGAAGATGGTTATATTTCACAAACATATATTCCTGCAGAAAAAATCAATCAATATTGATCTAGTCCAGGTTATAAGGAATATTTAAATAAAAACACAGGCTATGGAACTATAGCTTTTGGCTTTAATTTAGATAATGAAACAAATGGCAATAGTTATATAATGGATCAAGATTTACGTAATGCTATTTATTATGCAATTGATCGTGAAAAAATAATGAAAATAGTCGGATGAGACTTTTCGTTCCCTGTAAACACATGAACTGCATATGGACAATATAGAACATTTGACGGAAAAAATATAGAAACTTATTTTTCTGATTTATCTACTAAATCTAAGGATAATGTAGAAATACCATTACAAAATTATGATTATGTTGTTCATTTATCAAAAGGATATACTTTTGAAAAAACTCAACGTGGTGATATAGCATATAAACCACAAACTTCTGAATTTTATATTAATCGTTTTAAAGAAAAATATCCAAATTTAAAAAATGTTTCTCTAACCTTTTTAAACAATTCAACTGATGAACAAAAAAAAGCAGGAACTTATTTAAAAGAAATTTTAGATACAACATTTAAAGGTTATGTTAAATTAGAAATCAAGAGTTTACCTGAAAATTCATTTGCTTCATTTATTGAAGAAGGTAAATATGATATTATTTACCAAAATTATGATCGTTTAGGAGGAAATGGTGCACAAGATTATGTTTCTGTTTTCTTTAAAACAGATGAAATAGATTCATTGAATCAAAAGTCAATTGGATTTAAATCAAATCCAGTTGGTTCATTTACTTATGCAGATTATGTTTCTGATTTATATAAAGAAAATAACAATATTCAATTAGAAAATTATATACATGAACATTTAGGTAAATATATTTTAAATATCATCGACAATGATTCAGAAATTTTAAATACTTATAATTCGATTCTTAAACAAACTTTTGAAAATCAAAAATTGTTAACTTTAGACTTTCAAAATAAATATTTAGAATTAATTTTTAACAAGTTATCAGAAAACAATCCAGATAAATACAATTTAAGAATGGTTAAAAACTATTTAGAATATAAATTAATCAATCATAAAAATATTAAATTAAGCAGATTAAAAAGAATTTTTAATGAATTACTTATTAATATTGAAGGATTAGAAAAAATTTCAAATAATACAAACTTAACTGCTCAAAGATTAAATTTCCAACAATCAATTGTAAATAATAATTCATCTAATATTGACTTTTGAACAAAATTTATTGAATTATCTTATATTAAATTAAATGAAACAACTGGTCAATATACAGATAGATTAAATGCATTCTTTTCAGGAAACTTTACTACTTTAGAAAATACACAAAAATGAAGTCAAGAAATAGTTTATGTTTTCATAGGGGAACTAGAAAAAGTAATTAGGGATGCAAGTCCTGTTATACCACTAATGGAAGTTGATACTAACTGAGAAATAACTCGTGTAGGTGGAGCAGTTTCATTATTTAACTTTGCATTACAGCATGCATATGACTTTACTAAACCCCCAAGACCTGGATTGCCTAGAAAGAAAGGAAATTAATGTCTCATAAATATCAAATTATTGATAACAAAAAAGTTTGAATAGACGAAAATAAAATTTATTTTTCAAACAAAAGGGTTAAAGAAAAATCATTAAAAGACAAATTATTAAATACTAACTCACCTCTTTGAAACTCATTATCAAGGTTTTTAGTTATAGTTTTAGAATTTTTCTTAATTGGTTTTATTGTCATTACTATTACTTTCTTTTTAATTAATGCTGTTCCTGGTTCAAATACATTAACTGCAGGTTTAGATGATGCTTCTCGTAAAGCAACTGAAGCAAAATACGGTTTAGATTTACCTTTGATCCAAAGATATTTTATTTATTTAAAAGGATTATCTAAAGGAGATTTTGGTATTTCACTTTCACTATTCCCTGCACAAGAAATTAATTCATTTATTTGAGAACGTTTTTATAAGTCATTTTTAGTAGGTATATTTTCAGTTTTAATAACAGTTGTAATAGGAATTTCTGTTGGTATTTGAGTTGGAAAAAATCCAGGTGGCTGAGTTGATAATATATCAACAGTTATTGTAAGTATTTTTTCATCTGTACCATCAATTATTTTTGCTTTAATTTTAGTCTTTTTAGGAAGATTGATTGGTTTACCATATATCTTTGATCATAATGATTTATTAACATATATTTTACCTGGTTTAGCTTTATCACTAGGAAGTATTATTGTTTATATAAAATATATTAGAACTGAATTAAACAGAGAACTAAATTCAGTGCACGCAAAATTTGCATATTTAAAAGGACTTACAAAAAATCGTTTTGTATGAGTTCATGCACTTAAACCTTCATTATTTCCTATTGCTACATTCTTTCCTGCTGTTATTTTTGGTTCATTTATAGGAAGTATTTTTATAGAACAAATCTTCTTTATTTCTGGATCTGGTGCTACTTTATTACAAGCAATTCAAACTAAAGACTATAATGTTATTTTATTTTTAATTGTTATGTTTACTATGTTAACAATATTATCATATGCAACACGTGATATTTTATATGAAGTTATAGATCCACGTGTGCGTAGAAAAGGAGTCTAATGGAACAAAAAAAATCAAAATTAGCATCTTCTTTTTCTAAATATGTTAATAAATTAAAACAAAGACAAGAATTAGGTCCTACAAATGAACTAACAAAAGAATCAGCACCAAATGCAATCTTACAACCTTTTCAATACCAAGCATGAAAAATCATAGGTAAAACCTTTGATTTTCAAGTAGACAGTCAATTAAAAGCAGAAACAAAAATTTTTAAAGAATTTGTCTATAGATTTTCCAAAAATTTTGGTGGTGTATTTGGTTTTGTTTTACTAGTTAGCATTATTGTTTTATCTATTTTTGTTCCTTTTACTACACTTAGTCCAACACAAAGTGATGTTGATGTTAAAAATTTAACATTTAATCAAACTGACTCAAATGGAATTTATCATATTCTAGGAACTGATTCAATTGGTAGAGATTTATGAGCTAGATTATGACACGGATTGAGATACTCATTATCATTAGCTATTGTAGTTGCAATAATTGAAGTTATTATAGGTTTAACTATTGGTATTTTAATGGGTCAATATGAAAAATTTGACAAAGTAATGACTTTTATCATTAAGATATTATCTGTTGTTCCTACAATTATTATTTTAATATTAATGACTATTGTTGTTAGTCCTAGTTTTTGAGTAATAGTATTTTCTTTATCATTTACTTCGTGAACAGGTATGGCAAATCAAATTAGAGCTCAAGTTAAAAGAGCAAAACATTTTGAGTGAGTTTCAGCATCTAAAGTTTTAGGAACTCCAAACTGAAAAATATTAAAAAATTATATTCCGGTTATTTTACCTATTTTAATTACTCAATTAGTATTTACAATTCCTGGTGTTGTGTTATCTGAAACTTCGCTTGCTTTTATAGGTTTAGCAATTGATGATGTCCCAACTTTAGGTAATTTAATTTCCGAAGGGCAAAAAGTCTTTCCAACATACTTAAGATATGTTTTTGTTCCATCAACATTATTAATTTTAATTACTACTTCAGTACAATTAATAGGTGCAAGCATTCAAGATGCTCTAAGAAGACAAAGATAGGAATTTATGAAAAAAAATAATAATATTTTATATAAGAAACAATATAGATATAAGAGAAAACATTCATATCAATTCTTAACCAAAAAAACTACAGAAGAAAGTTTATTAATTAATCAAAAACAAGAAATACTAACTAAAAATAGTGAATATAACAAAGATATAACAAAAAAACAAAACAAACCAATTGAAACACAAAAAACAAATAATCAATCAAATAATTTAAATAAAAAATCATTTTTTTCTAAATTATTATTTTGAAGAAAAAACAAGAAATTTGATTTTGATAAATTTTATGAAAATGTGCAATATAAAGAACTTAGCGATGGTACTAAGTTAAAAATAGCTGCAGAAATTAAAGATATCCACTTATCATTTACAAATCCTGCTGTTCCAGGTCAAAAAAATAAAGTATTAAGAGGTCCTTCTATAGAAATATATGAAGGCAAAGTTCATGCTATCATAGGTGAATCAGGTTCTGGAAAATCCGTTATAACATCATTATTATATGGACTAACAGGTGATAATGCTGTTATTGATTCAGGAACTGTTAAACTATATAATAACAATGTAGAAAAATTCACATTCAAAGATTGAGAAAAATCAAAATATCGTGGAAAAATAGTTTCTGCTGTTTTCCAAAATCCTATGTCTACTTTAAACCCAACAATGAAAGTAGGAAACCAAATCATTGAAGGTATGTTATTAAACAAGGTAGTTAAAAATAAAAAGGAAGCATATTCAAGAGCGCTAGAATTTTTAAAACTAACAAAAATTAATGATCCCGAAGCTGTTATGAAATTATATCCTCATGAAATGTCAGGTGGAATGATTCAACGTGTTGTAATTGCAGCAATTGTAGCACTAGAACCTAAAATATTAGTAATGGATGAACCAACAACAGCACTAGATCCAACGGTTCAAGCATTAGTTTTAGATATAATTAAAGAATTGCAAGAAAAACTAAAATTATCAATAGTTTTTATTACTCATGATTTAGGTGTTGTTGCTTCTATTTCTGATTACATTTCAATAATGTATGCAGGACAAATTATAGAAGAAGGAACTAGAGAAGAAATTTTACATTATCCTCAACATCCATATACATGAGGTTTAATTATGAGTATGCCTGATGTTAATAAAGGTTCTCGTTTAGCGACTATTAGGGGAAGCGTACCATCTAATTTGAATAATATTAAAGGTGATGCGTTTGCAGTTAGAAATGATTATGCATTGGGAATAGACTTTCAAGAAGAACCAGATTTCTATCAAATTTCAGAAACACATAGAGTTAAATCTGCTTTATTAGATCAAAATGCTCCAAAATATGAACCACCACTATTGATTCAAAAACTATGAAAGGGATATTTAAATAAAGATGGAAAATAAAGAGATACTTTATAAAGTTAAAAAATTCCCTTTTGGAACTAAATATATCTTAAGAAAACAAACACCCGGAACAAGTCAAATGCTTAAACCTAAGCACAATGAACAAGAATTAGTTACAATTAGAAATCTTGATATAACATATGGTTCTGGTTCAAAAGAATTTAAAGCAGTTATGGATTTAAATTTAAATATTTATCAAGGTGAAGTGTTAGGTTTAGTAGGTGAATCAGGTTCAGGTAAAAGTACAATTGGAAAAGCTTTGGTAGGTTTAGTTCCACATAGTTTTGGAGAAATTAAATTATTAGGTAAAACATTACCTAAAAAACTAGTTCGTGGTTTTAAATTTGGAAAGAAACTAAAAGAATATAAAGAAATTGAGCACTTCTTAGTTAATAAAGTGCAAATGATTTTCCAAGATCCTGCTAATTCCTTAAATCCTCACGTGAACGTAGAAACAGTTGTTTCAGAAGGTTTATCAAACACAAAAAATGCTAAAGAAATTTATTTATTTAATTTTGATCAATTAGCAAAAAAGGCTATTTATGAAGAATTATGTGATATTCATCATAGCCAATTTTTTGGTGATTATGAACAATTATTAGAAAAAGAAATTACACAAGACAATGAATCAAGTTATAATGCATTATTTGTTAATTTATACCAAGATATAAAAAATCTGAATAACAATTATTTATTAAAAATTATTGAAAAATATAAACAAGAAAGAGATGATATTTTAAAATTCTCTGAAAAACAATGCAAAAGATTATTAGTTAAAGAAATTTTAAAATCTGTTGGTTTAGATGATTCAGTTCTAAGAAGATATCCTTTAGAATTCTCGGGTGGTCAACAACAAAGAATTGGAATATCTCGAGCAGTTGTTCTTAGACCACAATTATTAGTAGCAGATGAACCTATTTCAGCATTGGATGTGTCAATTCAAGCACAAGTAGTAAACATATTCAATGAGTTAAAAGAAAAATATAAATTAACTATTCTTTTTATTGCTCATGATTTAAGAATGGTTGAATATATATCAGATAGAATCGCTGTAATGAACAAAGGTAGGCTATTAGAAATAGGTAAAACAAATGAAATAATGTATCATTCTCTACATCCATATACTAAAAGTTTATTAGATGCTGTTCCTTCAATTGAAGGAAATAAGGGAAGTTTAATTGGTTATGTATATGATATTAATATGCATAATTATGATTCAGAAAACCAACCAAAATGAATCAAAATTAATGATGATCATTTTGTTTTGGGTACAGAACAAGAAGTTGAAAATTGAAAAAAAGGAATTTATTAAATTATTAAAATAGAATATTTTTTTATTCGATTTAATTTCACTAAACTAAAATTTATTAAAAATTAATTTAAATGATAATTTAAACTTTTATAAATTAGATAGTAATTTAAAACATGTATTAAATATAGTTAAATATAATAATTAAATTTTTATGCTATAATAAATAAGCAATAGATCTATTTAAAAGAAAGGTTAACTATGAAAGAATTTACAGCAAAAATTGTAGATCCAATTGGATTACATGCTCGTCCAACTTCTATCATTTGTACTACTGCTTCAAAATTCAAATCAGACTCAAAATTATTTTTCAATGGACGTGAAGGTAATTTAAAATCTATTATGAATATTATGGCTTTAGGAATCAAACATGGTGCTGAAATAACAATTAAAGCATCAGGTGATGATGAAGATGCAGCTATTTCAGCTATCAAAAAAGCTTTTGAAGAAAATCAATTAATATAATTTTTACACCCCTTAAAGGGTGTATTTTTATTTATTTACTAGATATAAATAAAAATTATAGTAAAATATAAAAGTTATGCCCGAGTGGTGAAATTGGCAGACACGCTAGACTAAGGATCTAGTGGAGCAATCCGTGCAGGTTCAAGTCCTGTCTTGGGCACCAAATATATTTTTTTAAATTTTCTATAACTCTTTTATACAAGCATATTTTTTATAAATATGCTTTTTTCTTTTTTATATTTTACTTTTAAGTCTATAGAATAGGGAAAAACGAAAAAAATATTATTGTAAAATATGTTATTATTAAGTATCAAAATTTTGTTATATATGAAATATATAACAAAGGAGGATAAAATGAAAAAGAAAACAGTAATATTTTCAAGCACTATAGCTTTATTAGCATCTATATCTATGACTGTATCTTGTCAAGCACCTGGTTCTTCTAAACCTATTCAAGGAGGAGGACAAAAATTCTTAGAAGAAATTCAAAGAGATGATTCTGATAACCAATTAATCGAATTAAATACTACTTTTGTCCAAAAACCTTCTGATAATTCTAATAAATTAAATTCAGATATTTTCATTCAAATAAATCCTACTAAAACAAAATCATATAGATTGTCTTCAGATAAATTAATTAAAAAATTTGACAAAATTAGATATGTTGCTTTAGGTGATTCAATAACCGAAGGATTTGATGGAACACTAACACAATCATATCCGGGAAAAAGAGAAAGTGATGGTTCTATATCTGGTGTGTCATATCCTGCTTATTTAGCTAGATTATTAAATTTTAATAATCGAGTTGAAAGTTTTAATAATTATGGTATTTCAGGTTCAAGAATTTTAGATTGAATAAAATTCTTAGGTATAGAATACAATGATAGTACTGTTTCTAATTATGATTTAACGAAAATATTTGGTGCAAACTGACAAAGCAAATCTAAAGAAATTAAAAAAGAATTAAGTCAAGCAAACTTAATCACATTTACACTTAGTGCAAATGACTTATTTTTCTTATTTTTTCAATCAGCTGCACAACAAGATGTTGCTAAGTTAATTAAAACAGTTTTAGAAGATGGAGCAGTTATTGGTGATGCTTTAGTCTTTGTTGATAAGTTATTTAAAAACTCACTAAGAGAAATGAAAAAAAGATTAATAACTTTTGTGTCTAATTTGAAATTATTAGCACCAAAAGCTAATATTAATTTAGTTGGTTATCCAACCCCTATGTTAGGTTTTGCAAACGTTATTTCTGAATATATTAGTTCATTATTAGGCATTAATATTGAAATATCACCTGTTCAGTTATTAACAGATTTAATTAATAAAGGGTTAAAAGAAATTTCTGAAATAACTCAGATTAACTTTATTAATCCAGTTAATGTTAATTATTGAAATAAGAATACAGAAAAAGTTTCTACTTTATTTTTTGATATTCATCCCAACTCTTATGGTTATAAAAAAATGGCAATGGATTTATATTTAAAAATAGCCAATCCATCTTTAGATATAGAAGATTTTAAAAATTATGACTTTAATCAAGAATTTATTGATTATGATAAAGAAAGCTTAAAATATCAAATTGAGGTTAATATAGAAGATTCTGCTTTATTTGGAATTAATACACTATCTTATTTAGAAAATAAAACAGAACAAGAACATAATGTGGATATTGAAAGAAATATTCATAATTTTGGTCAAAGAATAGCAGAATTAACAAAGACTTTTCAATATATAACTAGAGAAATATTTAACTATTTAACTGATAACGTAATATATAATGAAATAGATCCAGACCATTTAGTAAAAAATATTTTACATAAAGAAATAACACAAAATAAATTTGGTATGGATACAATTGTGGATAGTATTATAAATTCAAATGGTATTCAAAACATTTTATTTAATATTGAAAATCAATTGGTTTTATTAAGAGAAAATAATGAATTAACTTTACCTAATGTTTTGCAAACATTTACTAAATCTCTTTTTAATGAGCAAAATTTAGCAATTATCTTTAGTTCAATTTCAAAAAGTGAAGTCTTTGTTCAAAATAAAACTGAAATTTCTAATGCTTTAAAAGTTATTTTAAATAATGTTATTAAGATATATGGTTTAAATATTAATAAGACAATCTCTAATATTCTTATAGAAAAAGTACAAAAATACAACATAAATAAAGACGAGTTACAAAACATAATTCAATCTATAATTACTTCTGAACACACAAAAGGAATTATAAATTCCTTAGTTGATGCATTTGCTTTATATCCTGAAAACTTTAGCAATGTTCAAAATTTTAATGATATTATCCATTCGTTGTTTAAACAACCGCAAATAAATGAATTACTCGCTAAAAATATTAATAATTTAATTAAAGAATTATTAACAAATACAAAAGTAAAAGATATTGCTGTTGACTTTCTTTTTGATATCTTAACAAAAGAGAATTTAGCAAATAATATATCAAGAGAACAAATTGATTTAGTTATTAGCGATTTAATTAAACTTTTTGATACTATAAATACTGATTTTAGTTTAATAAATAGAATTACTCATGAAGTTTTAAATAATTTTTCAGCTTATGGAATTGATAATATAACTTCTTTATTTATTGATTCAATTGAAATTGTATTTAGAAGAGACTTCAGTAATGTTAAAGATGAATTATTGTTAGATTTATTACAAACAATAATAGGTTCTGATTTCTTTAATAATCATAAAGACTCAATTAAACAATTATTAAGAAATATTTTAGTTCAAGAGAATTTAGAAAAAATTTCAAATATAACTTCTAAATTACTTGAAAACACTAAATTAGTTAAATATATTTCCCAAGAGGGATTACAAAAATTTATTGTTATTGTATTTAGTCAACCTCAAATTTTGGAAATCCTAAATTTTGGTTTAGATAGTTTAATTGATAATTCACAGGAATTACTAAAAGCAAGAACATTAGATGATTTACTTAATGAAATTATTAAGCATTTAAATTTAGAAAACATTCAAGACTTATTAGTACCATTTGTTAATAATATTTTGAATAATGCAGAATTTCCTAATGTTATTAAGGATATCTTAACAACTTTAATGAGCAACTTTAATTTTGATTTAGAAAATGAATTAAATATACAATTCATTAATGATTTTTCAAATAATGTAATTAGTTTAATTAATGAATATAACATTATTGAACCTATTATTAATCAAATAACAAATCAAATAAAAATTGCAAGAACTTCAACTGACCCGACTTCTGAAATAAAGAAAATCCCAAGTTTATTACTTGAGATATTAAAAAATAAATTTACTGAAAATATAATTCCTAATATAAAAAATTTACTAAATAAAGATTGAGTTCAAAATAATCCACATGGTATATCAAATTTAGCAAGTGTTGTATTTGTTCAATTAAAAGATACAGGTATATTAAACCATGTGATTAATGATATTCTTAATATAGAACTAGAAAAAGAAACTATTATAAAATACATAGATAAAGATGAAGTTTTAGGATTAATAGATTCTCTTATTAATACTGAAGGAATAGCAGAATTAATACAAAAATTAATATTTACTGGATTAACAAATAGTGATTGAATTGATAACGTTAATAATATCAATCAATTTCTTAATTATTTATTAAATAATAATTCATTCAAAGAAGTTATAGTAAATAATTTAAAAACAATTTTAAAACAATTAGTTTTAGAAGGAAAATATCAAAAAACAATAGTTAAAACGATTAAAGTTTTATTAAATGATAATGGATATGTAGTAAACAATAAGTATGATGAAGTATTTTTAAATATAGTTCCAAGTATATTAAACACACTTACTACAACAAATAAATTTGATAATTTACTAGATACACTATTTAATGTAATACAAAAAGCAACTAACTTAAGTGATATTCAAAATAATTTACCTAATGACTTATTGATAAGTATAAATTTAAAAGATTTAAATTTATATACTAATTTATTAAAAACACCTTTATTTTCAGAAAATAAGGAATTAGCAAAAGAATTATTTAGAAATTTATATGACACATTTAAAAATGATCATTTACAAAAGGTTTTAAATTTAATTTTACCTAATCAAATTCTAGGAATATCGAAAGTTGATTTATCAAATTTAATTCTTAAAATTTCAAAAAATACAAACTTTATATCATTTATAAATAATTTATTTGGTTTCATTGTTGATAATTCAAGTAATATTGGGAATTCAGAAAACTTCATTCAAATAATTAATATATTTCTTAAAAATACAGAATTTATTAATCAAAATAAATCTTTATTAACTAATATTTTAAATGAATTAAAATCAAATAACACATTTGTGGAATTTATTAGCAATTTCCTTAAAGAACAATTATCTTCTTCTGAATTAAATTGAATATTTGCAAATACAACCAATGCAAACGGATTAATTAAAGAAATTCTAACTTTTAGTTTAGCTCAAATTGATCATTTTCATTTATTTGAACATCTATTTAATTCACTAAGTGAATATAGTTTAAGTTCAGAACAAAATTATCATTCAATCATTACAAATTTCTTAAATAATTTAAAAACAGAATTTACCGAAGATAAATTAAAAAATAACATAGTACATATAATAAAAAGTCTTCCAGAAAATTTTATTAATATTCATATAAATGATATAAAACAGGTTTTAGTCAACGTTTATGATTATTTAAAACAAAGACCTAATTTAGGTCAAACAATTTTAAACTTTTTACCAGTGAATTTAAAACAAGAAGTTCATAAATATGTTTCAAAAGAAGTCTTGAATAATATTTTATTTAATATTTTAAATAAAGAACAAACACGAACATTGTTTATTAACACAATCGATAATTTATTAAATATTAATAATTTAAATCAGTTAAATTCCTTTGATGACTTAATTAAAGCATTACTAAGAAACATCAATGGACAAGAATTAAAATCTAATCTAATTGCTTGATTAGATGAAATTGTGAGTGATACAAAATTATTAAGTAATTTAACTAGTGTTATTTCGAATGTTATTAAGTTTAATTTTAATAATTTATATAATAATCCACAAACTGATGAGTTTTTAAAATTATTTATTCCCGAAGTATATAGTTGAATTAAAGAATTCAACTTATTA
Organism: Mycoplasmopsis felis ATCC 23391; assembly: GCF_000701865.1. GTDB lineage: Bacteria > Bacillota_I > Bacilli_A > Mycoplasmatales > Metamycoplasmataceae > Mycoplasmopsis > Mycoplasmopsis felis. Next base: position 22,605 of record NZ_JNKA01000005.1, read on the forward strand.
GAAATAGTTTTTGAAGAAATTGTTTTACTATTAAATATTAATAATAACGAAGACCTTAATACAAAAATAAACACATTTAAAAATAATTTAATAACAAAATTAAAAGATAAAATAGTAGAAAATTGACATCCTTTAGTTAAAAAAATTTATGAATCTAACTTCTTTAATGAACAAAAAGAATATACAAAGTTCTTATTAAATGGAATTTTTGAGATTTTAGTTGATAATTTCGTTATCTTCAAAGATGTTTTAAATAATTTATTAATTGAAAATCAATTCATTGATTCAAACAATAAATTAACAGAGGATCAAATTAATTTATTAAAACCTTTATTAAAATCAATTAACAATATAGATACAAATGTTTCAATAATAGATAAACTAATAGAAATAGATAAATCATTAATTTCTCAAACAAATAATTCAAGTGAATTAATATCATTGTTAACTAACAAGTTAATAGAGTTTATCAATATAAAAGACTTTAAGTTAGTTAAAATCCTTTTAGGTTCTGATTTTATTAAATCTAACAAAAGTTTATTTAAACACATTTTTGAGCAACTATTAAGCAATCATTTTAATAAAACAAATATCGATAAACTTATTAATTTAATTCCTTTAGACACACTTGGTTCAAATTTAGGTATAAGAACGAATGATTTAAATGATTTTATTTCACAAATTCTTTTATCAGATAATTTAAAAAACATAATTAAAACAATTGTTAACTCAAGTATTGATAATATAGAAAGATTATCACAATCAAACTCATTTAATGAGTTGTTTATAAATATATTTAATATAAATAATTTAAAAGATAATATCAAAAATGATTTTGTTTCATTAATTAAAAATACTTTAACTGATAATAATGTTCAAGATAAACTAAGAGAATTTATTATTAATTTATTTAACAAGGAAATTTTAGTTCCTTATTTAGCAAATGTATCAGATAAAAATACACTAGCTCAAAATATTGTGAATATCTACCAAATAATTGACAATAGATTAAATATAAGTGAACTAATATTTGAAATTGTTTATTCACAATTAAGTAATAATGGAATTGATTTTAATGTTTCTAATTTTATTAATGCTTTTATTAATGGATTTAAACAAAAACTAGGAACAGAACAAGAACAAGAACAAAATTTAATTAATTTAATTAAAGATATTTTAAAATCTAATTTATTTAGTCAAAATAAATCAGATTTAGTTCAAATTGTAGTTAACATTATAAATAAACTTGCAGATGGTACTTTAGTTGATAATTTAATTAACAATTTATCTGATGACTTGAAAAATAACATTCAGAGATTCATTTCAATAGATTCATTAAAGGTAGTTTCTAAAGGAATATTTAAAAATCAACATTTTATAAATATTATCAAAGGTACAATTCAAAAAATTATAGAACATTCTAATGAGTTTGAAGATATTGATTCATATAGTTCATTAATCAAAAAAACACTTTCAATTATTTCATTAGATGAAGTTAAACAAGATTTAACTTCACTTATAACTCATATAGTTTCTGATAATGAAATCAAAAATGGGTTCGTTAACTTTTTAAGGACTACGCTATCTATAAATGGTGTTAATATAAAAAATACAAATATTTCAAATTTCATAAATGGTTTTGTAGAGAATTTAAATTCCATTTTGAATGATTTACAAATAATAAATCCAACAATAGATTCAATATTTAATTCGCTTATTGAAATTTCAAATACTCAAGATAGCAATGTAGTTGATCAATTTTTAACAATTCCTAATAAATTGATTGAAATTATTAAAGATATAGTATTTAAAAATCCTAAGACTTATCTTGATAGAATTTTAAATAACACATTTATATCAACTAATAAGGAAACATTTATTAAGATTGTTAGTTATATACTTATTCATAACAAAAACGTAGGTTCATTTGATACATTAATAACAAATTTAATAAATAAATTAGACAATAATCAAGAAATATTTAGGTTTATTGATAAAAATAATTTAAGAAATATCGCTTTATTCTTATTAAAAGATAACATTACAACTGAATTTATTGAACAAGTATTTCCTGAATTAATTGGGAATACAGATTGATTAAACAATTTAGATAATACATTTTTACTTGTAAAGAATTTATTAAATAATCCAAATATAGAAAATTACTTTAAAAATTCTTTAACCAAATCCCTTGAAAGAATTTTTGGACAAAGAGAATTATCTGTTATTTTAAGTTCTGTAATTGATTTTGTTTTAAGTAAATTTAATATAGATTTAACTGGTATTAATAAAATTAATCTTGTTAATAATATATTTAGTTCTGTAATTCCGTTTTTAAAAGATATCAATGTATTCAATCCTTTTGTTAACACATTAATTGATTCATTAAAAACTACAAATTCATTTGAAGAATTTTCTTCAAAATTATTGATTGAGATACCTAAATTATTTAATTTTAATTTCACAACAGTCAAATCATTTTTAAACAATTTCTCAACTATTAAAAATTCAAAAGATACCATAATACAAATAATTAATAGAATTTATACAATAATAACAACGAATGATAATGTGTTTAATAAATTGTTTAATTTAATTAATATAGATAGTCTTTTAGAACCATATAACATTACTAAAACACAAGTATTATATTTAATTAAAGTAATCTTAAAAGATAATAACTTTAGAATCCATTTAAGTGATGTAATTAATAATCTTTTAACTAGAATTGACATAATCAAAGAAGCAAGCAATTACAATGATTTAACCAAAAAAATATTAAATGATCAAAACTTAAAAAATACATTAAACACTATTTTCCAAAATACACTACAAGACTTATATAATGAATATGATTTTAAAGATGTTATAGCAAAAGTAGTTATTAAGAAAATTGAAGATACCAAGTTTTCTTATATATTCCAAGGGATTCCAAATAAAGAACAAATTGGAAGAACTTTAGTTGATATACTAAGAATTACTGACAGACATATAAGCATTTCTAATAATTTGATAACTTCATTAATTAATGAAGTTGCTACAAATGGTCTAGAATTAAACTTAAATAACTTGCTTGCTACAATAACTCAAGACTTAAATACTTTCTTTAATTCAAGTAATTTCGAACAAACTGCTATTAATTTATTAAAAGAAATAGCAACAAGTTCATCAATACAAAACAATAAAACTGATTTTTATAAATTAGTAGAAAACATTTTAGATTTTGTTATTCAAAAAACTGATTTAGGTTCAATGATATGAAACATCTTGAGTTCAGATATTCATGGATTTATAACTAAAAACCTAATTAATAAAGAAGAATTTGCGGGTGTTATTAATAAAGCATTAAAAGTAGACAGTTTAAAAAATGTTGTTTCTAACATAATTAAATATTTTATTGAAAATCACAGTCAATTTAGCAATTCTCATTCTTTTATTGATATTGTAAAACAGTATTTATCAATACAAAATAATGAAACAGAATTTAAAAATTCAATTAAAAAAGTTATTTTAGATGGTTTATCATCAACTGAAACAAGCAATTCTATCAAAGTCATAATTAACAAAGCAACTAGATTTTTAAATATAACTACAAATAATGAAATTAATACATTCATTCATAATTTTAGTTCTGGTGTTGGTCAACTTCTAGATAGGACAGGAATTTTAGAACAACTAACAAATGGTTTAGTCAAAACATTTAAGGAATCAAATAACTTAAATGAAATTCAAACAAACTTTTTTAATAATATCACTTCTAGCATAGAACTAACAAATATTACATTTATAACTAAAATAACTAATGATGAATTAATTCAAAATAATAAAACAGGAGTTAAAGATTTTTTAAGAAATTTAATTACTAATTTATTAGATAATGAACAAAAAATAAGAGAAGTTATTACAGAAATAAACATTGCTAAGTTATTGTTAAATAACACTGCTTTAAGTTCTTTGGTTAATGATACTATTATTCTAGCGTTAAGAAATCAGGATATTAGAGATGTAATCAACATTATATTTAGTGATTTTATTGATAGAGCTAGTTCTTATAGAAATAATCAAAATTGATTTGGTGCTATTAAAACCTTGTTAAATTCTCCAAGATCTAATGATTTAAAAATAAAATTAACTGGATGAGTTAGAACACTTTTTAAAAACCCTGATCCAAGATTCATGAAGGGTGCCGCAACCTTTTTAATTGATAAATTAAGAAATAGTGGTTATAATTTATCTCAAACCAACGATTTACAACTATTTGAAAATGTCATTAGAAACTTTTTCAAAGCATTAGAAAGAAGACCAGAGTTATATAAAATAATTGATAAAATCTATGAAAATATTAAATCAATAAACTTTGCAAATGGAGTTGAAAATACAAAAGACTTTAAAAAAGCGATTTTAAATGGTGCTTTACACTTAATATTAACAAATGATTATACTAACATTTCATTTTCATATTTATTAGATCAAAAAGATTTAATCAAAGAATTAATTAACTCATTAGGTGATGATAATTATGTTCAATTAATTCACAGATTATTTGAATCAAGTAATAGACATAATATGTCTGGAATATACAAGATAGTAAATAATTTTTTAGTTAAGACAGATTCAAATTCAAATTCAGATTCAAATTCAAATTCAAACCAAGTAGATAGTTATGGTTTTTCATTTGATGAAAATATCTTTAAAGTAATACCAAAAACAAGAGATTTCCTTTCAGTCTTATTCCAACCTATTTTCAGAAATATGATAAGAAAATCATCAAATAGAACATATAATCACAATCAACCAAAAGAAAACCCTGAATATAAAGCAATGTATAGATTATCTACTTTTATTTTATGATTTATCTATGAAAACGGTGGAGATGGTGGAAAATTCTGGAATGTATTTGGTCTTGATGTACAAGGGACATTTATGTCTGGTTTAGAAAGTGCTTTTCATGGTGCAAAATCTGAATTAACAAATATGTATAATGGATTATCAAATCAACATAAAGTTAATATTGGAGCATACTCTACTAGATATCCAAATGATTATAATAAAGAATTTATTTTAGGTAACCGTTCTGGTTCTACTACTGCAAGTAATTATTGAGCAGACCAATTGCTTGCATACATTTATTATAGAAAAGACGGAAGAAATTATCGTCGCGATAGATATCAAAGAAACAAAAACTTTAATGATGTTTTATTAGATTCTTTTGAAATAGGTTATTTAACACGATAATTTACATAATTAAAAATCAAACCCTTATTAAGGTTTTGATTTTTAATTTACCATTTAATCTTAAATTTCGTCTTCTTCATCTAAATCATTATCAGAATCAATATCGCCAAACATTTCTTGTTTTAACTCATTAAGCATTTTTTGTTGTTTATTAATTTTTTGTATTTTTGCTTCATTAACTTTAATTTGATTATTAAATGTTTCTTTATTATTTACAAAATTAATTTTATGTTCTAATAAATCAGTATCAGGTTCTTCATCTATATATATTATTGTAGGAACGATAATAGGTTTTCTTCTTTTTTCTTTAAAAAATAAATAAGATAATCTATCAATGATTACTTTTTTAATATCTTCTGTTGTTCAATTAGGGTTATTTTTTATCTGATGTAAAACACCACCATGACTAACTCTTCTTGCTTCTTCAACTAAATCTTTTGAAGTTTTTACAAAAAAACTCCCCCGGGTTATTATTTGAGGTCTTCCGATTATTATGTTTTTGTGTTTGTCAATTAAAAAGACAATATTAACAAAACCAGATTGTTTTAATTTCTCTCGCTCATTAATGATATTTGCGCTTGTGCTTAACACTGTATTTCCATCTATATAAATTGGACCAAAGTCAATTTTTTTATTACTTTTTGTAATCTTATTATTAAGCATGTGTCAAACTTGACCTTTTTCTAATAATAAAACATTTTTAGGATTCACACCATTTTCTATTGCTGTATTTCCATGAACAACTGACATTCTGTATTCACCGTGGTAAGGTAAAAAGTATTTAGGTTTAGTTAATCTAAAAATTTTATCATGTTCAAACTTATAAGCATGTCCTGAAGTATGTAAATAACCATCAATACCATTTTCTTTTATTATAACACCTAGTTTATACAATCTATTTACCAATAATTCTACTACCATTTTATTACCAGGAATAGGACTTGAAGAGAAAATCACAACATCACCTTTAGTTAATTTTATGGTTGCATGTTTTCCAAAACTCATCCGAGAAAGAGCAGCTAATTGTTCTCCTTGTGAACCAGTAGTTAAAATAACTAGATCTTTATCGGGGGTGTGAGGTAGTTGTTTTTTATCAATAAAAACACTATCTGCAACATTGATATAACCAAGTTTTCTACCTATTTTAACACCTTGTATCATTGATCTACCGAATGTAATAACTTTTTTCTTTAATTTTTCTGCTAATTCTATAATAACTTTAACTCTTGTTAAATTTGATGCAAACGTAGTTACAATAATTTTGTGTTTGGCTTGCTTCATTATATTTTGAATATCAGTTAAAATATCACTTTCACTTGGTGAATGATTTTCTCTCATAGCATTTGTTGAATCAGAAAGTAAAGCAGTTAGTCCTTGTTTACCAATTTCATCAAGTCTTGCAAAATCTGTGTAATTACCAATAGGTGTATAGTCAAATCTGAAGTCTCCAGTACACATAATAGAACCGTTAGGTGTTGTTATTCTAATACCAAATGCATCAGGGATTGAGTGTTGTGCAGTTCAGAAATCAACTTGACAGTTGTTAGCAAATTTATGCACATCACTTTTTTGAATTTCAATAAATTCAACTTTTTTTGTTATCTTATGTTCTTCAAATTTTAATTTTAAATATTGTATTGCTATTCTGGGTGCATAAATCTTATTTAATTTTGTCTGTTTAACTAAATAAACTACTCCCCCAATATGATCCTCATGACCATGAGTTATAAATAAACCTTCTATTATTTTGTCTTCTTGATTTAAATACTCATAATTAGGGATAATACCTTTAATACCAGTATTAAAGGTATCAGCAAATTTTATACCTGCATCAATAATGAAGATATGATTTTTATGTTCAATCAATAGTGTGGATTTTCCAATTTCTTCAAAACCACCCAAACCCACTATCTTAGTAGGTATTTTGTTTTTTGGATTCATAATTCTCCTAGTTTATTCTATGAATTTAAGAATATTAATTAAATTTAATTAATAACTTATTTATTATATAAAAAAACTCAAACATTAAATTATTTTTATTAAATAAATAAGATAATTAATTTATGTTAATATTTACATATTTTTTTGATAGTTATTTTTTAGAGAAATTATTATATATATTAAATTAATGTAAAATTCCATTCATACTCAATAAAGGAGAGAATTATGAAAATAAAAGGTATCGGAGCATCAAAGGGCGTAGCAATTGCAAAGGTATTTAAAATAGAAGAATTACCTGTAGAAATTACACAATTTACAAATAATATAGATGCAGAATTAAATTTATATAAATCATCAAGAGATGTTGTAGTAAATAATATTAATAAAACAAAGGAATTAGCAAGCAAACCAGAACATGCAGCAATTTTTCAAGCACACATTGATTTTGTTTTAGATCCATATGCAATTGAAACAATAGAAAATAATATTAAAAAAAATAAATATACAGCTGAATATGCAGTTAATTCATTTTACACTGAATTTGCAAACATGTTTGCAAATATGGATGATGAATATATGAAAGAAAGATCATCTGATGTCAAAGATGTTCTTAAAAAAATATTATATGCATTAAATGGTATAACAGAATCTAATTTATTAAGTATTAATGAAGAAGTTGTTATTGTAGCAGAAGATTTAACTCCTTCTCAAACAGTGCAATTAAATAAACAATTTGTTAAAGGTTTTGTAACTAATATAGGTGGACCTACTTCTCATACTGCAATAATGGCTAGAAGTTTAGGGATACCAAGCGTTGTTGGAACTAATAATGTTTTAGAAAAAGTAAAAAATGGTGATTTAATAGCTTTAGACGGAACAAAAGGTGATGTTGTTATTAATCCAAATCAAGAACAAATGGAATACTTTACTTTACAAAAAGAAAAATTCTTAAAGTATTTAGAAAGATTAACAACTTTAAAAGGCAAAGAATCTAAAACAAAAGATAATCATAAAGTAGAATTAGCAGCAAATATTGGAACCCCAAAAGACATTCAATCAGTTTTAGATAATGATGCAGAAGCAATAGGGTTATTTAGATCAGAATTTTTATATATGGATAACAATGATTGACCAACTGAAGAAGAACAATTCCAAGCATACAAAGCAGTTGTTGAAAAAATGAATGGAAAAAGAGTTGTTATTAGAACTTTAGATATTGGTGGAGATAAAACATTAAAATACTTTAAGTTTCCATATGAAATGAATCCATTTTTAGGTTATCGTGCAATAAGATTTTGTTTACAAAACAGAGAAATTTTTAAAACTCAACTTAGAGCTTTAATTAGATCTAGTGAATTTGGTAAGGTAGCAATAATGTTTCCAATGATAACAAATGTTCAAGAATTTTTAGATGCAAAAGAAGTGTATAAAGAAGCATACGATGAAGTTTATAAAGTAAACAAAAACATCAGACCAATTGAAGAAATTGAAGTAGGATTAATGATGGAAACGCCGGCAGCTGCTGTATTAAGTGATAAATTTTCAAAATATGCAGACTTTGTGTCAATTGGAACAAATGACTTAATTCAATATTCAATGGCTTCAGATAGAATGAACGAAAATGTATCTTATTTATATCAACCTTTAAATCCATCAATTTTAAGACTAATTAAACAAGTTATAGATGGAGCACATAAATATGGAAAATGAGCAGGAATGTGTGGAGAAATGGCTGGAGATAAAAGAGCACTACCTATTTTATTAGGTCTTGGACTAGATGAATTTTCAATGTCTGCAAGTAATGTATTAGAAAGCAGAGAATTAATTAACAATTTATCATTTAAGCAAATGCAAGAATTAGCTAATCAAGTTCTTGATTTAGATACAGAACAACAAGTTATTGACTTTTTAAATAAAAATCTTAAATAAATACTGTTTTAGTATTTATTTTTTGTATATATCAATTTAATATAATTAAATAAAGGATTTAAGATGGAAGAAGATAAATTAATAATTAAAGGTGCCCGTGAAAATAATTTAAAAAACATTGATTTAACTATACCGAAAAACAAATTAGTTGTTTTTACAGGATTGTCAGGGAGTGGAAAAAGTTCTTTGGCTTTTAATACTATTTATGAAGAAGGTAGAAGAAGATATATAGATTCATTGAGTGCATATTCTAGAATGTTTTTAGGTGGAACTAAAAAACCTGATGTAGATAAAATTCAAGGTCTCTCTCCTGCTATTTCTATTGAACAAAAAACAACTCATAATAACCCTCGTTCTACAGTAGGTACTGTAACTGAATTGTATGATTATTTTAGATTATTATTTGCTCGCATAGGAAAATCATACTGTCCTAATCATGATATAGAAATTTCTTCACAAACTAACAAGGACATTATTGAACAAATTTTTAATCAATGAAAAGGTCAAAAAATTAACATTTATGCCCCATTAGTTCAAGGAGAAAAAGGAACTCATCAAAATTTGTTAGAAAAACTCAATAAAGAAGGGTATCTAAGAGTTAAAATAGATGGAAATATTTATTCACTAGATGATGTTATAGATTTAAATAAAAATCAAAAGCATGATATTGATTTATTGATTTTTAGAACTGAAATTATTGAAGATAAATATAACGAAATATCTGAATCGATTAACATAGCAACTAATAAATCTGGAGGATTGGTTAAAATAGAAAACACAGAAAATAACCAATCTAAAATTTATTCAAAACTATATTCATGTATTTACAAAGATTTTTCTGTTCCTAATATAGAACCTAGATTATTCTCATTTAATGCACCATATGGAATGTGTTTAAATTGCAAAGGTTTAGGTGTTGAATATAAAGCAGATATTGATGTTTTAATTCCAGAAACTTGAAGAACAATTAATCAAGGGGCAATTAAATATTATGCAAATATAGTAAATACAGAAAACCTAGAATGACAAACATTTGATGCTTTATTAACTCACTATCAAATACCTAAAGATTTACCGTTTGATGAAATGAATGATTTTCAAGTTAATAAAATATTATATGGCTCTAAAGATGAAGAAATTGAATATGTTTTAGTATCAAGCACGGGAAATAAATATCGTAAAAAAGAACCAATTAATGGTATTTTAACAATGATTGAGAATTTGTATTATGAAACAAGTTCTGAAAACAGAAGAGATTATTTAAAGAAATATATGGGAACTTTTGCTTGTCATTTATGCAAGGGTTCAAGACTAAATCAAAATGCTTTAAGTGTAAAAGTTGATAAATTAAATATTTATGAATTTATGCAATTTTCAATAGAAAAACTAATAGAAAAATTCGATGAATTAATTAATAGTTTTTCTGAAAACGAAAAAACCATTTCTAACTTAATTGTTAAAGAAATAACAGATAGATTGAGTTTTTTAAAAAATGTTGGTTTAGAATATTTAACATTAGACCGTAGTGCTGAAACACTTTCAGGAGGTGAAGCTCAAAGAATTAGATTAGCTACACAAATTGGTTCAAATTTGAGTGGTGTGTTATATGTTTTAGATGAACCTTCCATAGGATTGCATCAAAGAGATAATTTAAAATTAATCAAAACATTAAGAAGTATGGTTGATTTAGGAAATACATTAATAGTAGTTGAACACGATGAAGATACAATGTTTGCAGCAGACCATATCGTAGATATTGGACCTTTAGCAGGTGAACAAGGTGGACAAGTTGTAGGTAATGGAACTATAGATGATATTATCTTACAAGAACAATCTATTACAGGAAAATATTTATCAGGAGAGTGAAAAATCGGTATTCCTAATAAAAGAAGACCTGGTAATGGTAATTTTATAGAAATTAAGGGTGCAAGAGAAAACAATTTAAAAAATATCGATGTCAAAATTCCATTAGGTAAACTAGTAGGAATCACAGGAGTATCAGGAAGTGGAAAAAGTACACTAATCAATGATATTTTAGTTAACGGTATCTTACACATGAATGGTAGTGCAACTGAAGGTATAAGTAAAAAAGCAAAATTTGATACTATTAAAGGTCTAGTTAATGTTGATAAAGTTGTAGCAGTTTCACAATCTCCTATAGGGAGAACTCCGAGATCTAATCCAGCTACATATACAGGAGTTTTCGATGATATCAGAGAAGTTTTTGCTAATTTATCTGAATCAAGATCACGAGGATATACTAAAGGAACATTTAGTTTTAACACACCAGGAGGAAGATGTGAAAGATGTTCTGGTGATGGTTATTTAAAAATAGAAATGCATTTTTTACCTGATGTTTATGTACCTTGTGATGATTGTCAAGGCAAACGTTATAGCAAAGAAACTTTAGAAATTTTATACCATGAAAAAAACATTAATGATGTTTTAGAAATGAGTATAGATCGGGCATTAGAATTTTTTGATTCAAATAAAAAAATCATTGAAAAACTACACTTTTTAAAAGATGTAGGTCTAGGTTATATTAAACTAGGTCAAATGTCTACTACATTATCAGGTGGAGAAGCACAAAGGGTTAAGTTAGCTACATATTTACAAAAAAAACCAACTGGAAAAACAATTTATGTTCTTGATGAACCAACAACAGGACTTCATATTCACGATGTTAAAAAATTAATAGAAATTTTAAATAGAATTGTTGATAATGGAGACACAGTAGTTGTTATTGAGCATAATCTAGATGTAATTAAAAATTGTGATTATTTAATTGATCTAGGGCCAGAAGGCGGAATTAAAGGTGGTCAAGTAATATCACAAGGTTCTCCAGAAACAGTTGCACAGTCTCAAAGAAGTTATACAGGTCAGTTTTTAAAAAAAATATTAAATAAATAGTTAAATTATATATAATTTTAATATTTAGGAATTTATGGATCAAAAACTTAAAAAAAATCTTAATATAGTTGATAACTTAAAGCAAAAAAAAGTTAGTGTTAAAGAAATAGTTAATTTTTTTAATTTAAAAATTATCAACGAAAAAACATCAGAAATTAAATGAGGTTATATTTATCAACCCGCAATCAAAAGAGTTGGTTTAGAACTATCTGAATTAATTAATAATGAACGATTGAATCGAAATGTAATTGCTTGAGGAACAAGTGAATCATTATGATTCCAAAAAATAGGTAAAGAGCGTTCACTTAAAGCAATTGAACATATTTTTAAAGAACAACCACCTTTAGTGATTTTATCTAAAGGAGTTATGAAACCATCATTATCTTGAGTTTTATCAATGGCAGATAAATATGGAGTACCATTATGCTTATCAAAAGTAAGCTCATCGTTTATTAGTACTAACATAGGTTCATATTTAAATAATTATTTCGGTGAAGAAATACAAGTACATGGATGTTTGGTTTTAATTGGTGGTACTGGAGTTTTAATTATTGGACAAAGTGGTGCTGGTAAATCTGAAGCTGCTCTTGAATTAGTTCAAAGAGGACATGTTCTCATTAGTGATGATTCTGTGTTAATTAGAGATAACGGAAATATCTTTATAGGTAGTTCTCCTAAGATTACAAAAGATTTCTTAGAAGCCCGTGGAATCGGGATAATTGATATCAAGCGTGCATATGGTATTAGATCTGTTACAGGTTCTTCCATTATTAACTTAGTTGTTGAATTAGTTAAAGTAGACAAACAAAACGAATTAGATCGTTTAGGTGTTGATTTTCTACAATTCCCAATCTTTGGCCGTTATATTAAAAAAATTCAAGTTCCAATTAAAGAAGGTGGATCTGTTGCGTCATTAATAGAAGCTGCTGTAAATTCATATTTATTAAGATTAGATGGTGTTGATGTTTTAAAAGAAATACAAGGAAGGAGTTCAGATAATGAATAATACCCCTATTTATGTTCCGGAATATGCTTATCAAGCTGGTAGTTCAACTCCATTGTTTAGCATTGGTTCATTTGATTTTCAAGTATATTCTTTAACTATTATGCTTGGTTATTTATGTTCAATTTTAACAATCTTATTTTTCTGAAGAAGAGAAAAATTAAATATGGAAAAATTATATGTTCTGATTTTAATTACAATACCAATGGGAATTTTAGGTTCGCGTTTTGGTTATATGGTAGAACAATGAATTTATGCAGATATTCCTTTTAATGGTTCTGCTTGGTGAAAAATATGAGAAGGTGGACTAAGTATTCAAGGTGGTTTAATAATTACTATTTTAGTAGATTTATTTTATTGTTATACACAGCGAAAATATTTAGATATTCGAAAAGCAGCATCATTAATTATTCCTACAATACTAATAGGACAATTTATTGGTCGTTGAGGAAATTATGCAAATCACGAAGTTTATGGAAAAATAGACTGAACCGGTTCTAGTGTTTTAATTTTCGGAAAAGGTTTTGCTCACAATATGTTTATTTCTGATGCATATACTAATTCATTAGGATTACATGGAGCTTATAGATATCCATTATTCTTATATGAAGGAATTGCAAACTTAGTAGGTTATTTACTAATAGTATGAGTTGCAAACTTCTTTGGTTTATTTAAGCCAGGAACAAGCGTTGGTCTATATTTAATTTGATACGGATTAATACGTATGGGAATGGAACCACTAAGAGAAGAATCGTATAATTTATATGAATATGTAGCAATAGGATTTGTCTTAGTTGGTGCATTAGTATTTGTCTATTACCAATTCTGAAATAACATTAAATATACAGTTACAAAAAAACATAAAGTATTCAAGTTTTATAATTATGAAAATGAAGAATCATATTTCATTCATGTAGATAATACATCTATACCTCATTTATTTAAAAAAAACTTAACTTATACATGATTTAAATAAGGAGAAATAATGGAAAAAGAAATTTTTGATTTATTAATCATCGGAGCAGGACCTGCTGGTTTAAATGCTGCAATGTATGCATCACGTGCTAATTTAAAAACTATTTTTATAGAAAAAGGTGCTCCTGGTGGGAAATTAGTATTAACAAATAAAGTAGAAAATTGATTAGGAACAGAATTAATTGAAGGATGACAATTAGCAACTAATTTTTTTGAACATTCAAAAAAATATGGTGCTAAATATAAATATGGTGAAGTTCAAGAATTAATTAACCATTCTGATTTCAAAAAAGAAGTTAAATTAAGCAATGGAGAATTAGTTTTTGCTAAAACAGTTTTAATAGCAACAGGAATGAAAAATAGAGAACCAAAGTTTGTTAAGAATTTTGATAGTTTTGTTAACAAGGGAGTTAGTTTCTGTGCTATTTGTGATGGTCCATTATTTAAAGGATTGCCTACATTGATATTAGGTGGAGGAAATTCTGCAGTTGAAGAAGGAACATATTTAACAAACATTGCTTCACACGTATATATAGTTATTAAAGATGCTGAATTTAATGCAGAAAAAAGATTAGTTCAAGAATTATTACAAAAAACAAATGTAACAGTTTTTAGAGAAAGTCAAATCAAAGAAATTAATGGTTCAGATTATTTAGAAAGTGCAATTATTATTGATAAAAATAATCAAGAACAAGAAATTAAAATTGGTTCATTCTTCCCTTATATAGGTATGGAACCTACAACTACTTTCATCAAAAATCTAGATATTTTAGATGAAAAAGGATTCATTTTAACTGATGAATTTATGCAAACACAAGTTAAAGGAATTTTTGCAGCAGGTGATATAAGAAAAAAAGAAATAAGACAAATTATTACAGCTTCTTCTGATGGTGCAATTGCTGCAAAGAAAATTTCTGATTTATTGAATTTTGAACAATAAAAATCCTTTTAAATTTAAAGGATTTTTATTTTTATTTTTCTGAAAATTTAGTATATGCAAATGAAAAAAAGAAAATAGTTTATAATTATATAGTTAAATTTAGTTTAAGTCCAAGGGGTTGATGTGAATAAAAATTACAACCATAAGTTAGTCGAAAAAGACACAGAAAGAAAATGAAGAAAAAAGAAGTTTTTTATAAATCATGATTTATCTAAAAAACCTTTTTCAATTTTATTACCACCTCCAAATGTAACTGGAAAATTACACTTAGGTCATGCATTAGATTCTTATATTCCTGATACTATTATAAGGTATAAAAAACTTAAAGGTTTTGATGTTATGTGATTACCTGGTATGGATCATGCAGGAATTGCTACTCAATCTAAAGTAGAAGATTATTTATTAAATACAGAAGGTATTGATCGTATAAGTTTAGGTAGAGAAAAATTCATACAAAGAATTTGAGGGTGAAAAGAAGAATATTCAGAAATCTTTAAAAAACAATGATATAAAATGGGTCTTGCTTTAGATTATTCAAATGAAAGATTTACATTAGATAATCAAGCAAATCAAGCAGTTCAAAAAGTTTTTATAGACTTATATAACAAAGGTTTCTTATACAAAGGAATAAGACCAATTAGTTGAGATATTAAATTACAAACTGCAGTTTCTAATATTGAAGTAAATAATGAACCAACTGAACAAAATATGTATTATATTAAATACAAGGTTAAAGAAACAAATGAAGATTTAATTATTGCAACAGTTAGAACAGAAACACTATTAAGTGATGTTGCAGTAGTAGCAAATCCAAAAGATACTCGATATTTAAAATATAAAAATATGCATATTATTCATCCTCTTACAAAGAAAGAATTACCTATTGTTTATGATGATTATGTTGATATAAATTTTGGAACAGGTTTAATGAAATTATCAGCTCATGCTGAAGCTGATATTGAAATTATTCAGAAATTAGGTCTAGAGATAATTGAAAGCATTGATAAAAAAGGATTTATTAATTATCCAGAATCAGAGTTTCATAATTTAGAAAGATTCCAAGCAAGAAAATTAATTGCTCAATATTTAGAAAAAAATAATTATTTATTAAAAAAAGAGAAAGTTATTTCTAATGTTAGTGTTTCAGATAGGTCTAAAACAGTTATTGAAACATTAGTCTTACCTCAATGATTTGTTAAAATGGATAAATTTAAAAACTACATACTAGATGATTTAAAATCAAAAAATGGAGTTAAGTTTTATCCAAAACGTTTAAAAGACACAATGAAACAATGAATGGAAGATGTTCATGATTGAACTATTTCAAGACAATTATGATGAGGTCACAGAATCCCTGCTTGATACAAAGGAAATGAAGTTATAGTTCAAATTAAAAGTCCAGGAAAAGATTGAGTTCAAGATGAAGATGTTTTAGATACATGATTTTCATCAGGGATTGCGCCGTTTGTATTCCTAGGTTGGCCTAAAGAAAATGAATTATTAAAAAGATACTATCCATTTTCTTTATTAGTTACAGGTTATGATATTATCTTCTTTTGAGTAGCTAGAATGTATTTTATGAGTTTAGAATTTATGAAAGAAATTCCATTTAAAGAATTATTATTCCATGGTTTAATTAGAGCTTCAGATGGAAGAAAAATGTCAAAATCTTATAATAATGGAGTAGATCCAATGGAATTAATTGATGAATATGGTTCTGATGCTTTAAGATGATTTTTATTAACGAATACATCACCAGGATTAGACATTAAATTCTCAAAAGAAAAAATTGAATCTGCATGAAGATTAAATAATAAATTATGAAATATAGTAAATTACATCAAAGAAATTCCAAATACTAAAAATAATCAAAAAACTTTTGCTGATAAATGAATTTTAAATAAATTGAATGATTTATCTAAGAAAATAGATAAATCAATGAAGAAATATGATTTTACTGTAATAGGTAGTGAAATATATAAATACATTTTCAATGATTTAAGTAGTTGATATGTAGAGTTTTTAAAATCTTCACCAAGCAAAAAAAATGCATTAAATATTTTAAAGAAAACTTTAATCATCTTACATCCGTTTTTACCCTTTTTAACTGATAAGTTATATTCTGAGTTATTTGCAAGTGAATTATTAGAACAAAAATGACCAAGAATAATGACAAATAAAGATGCAAATTATATCGATGAATTAATCTTAGTTATATCTGAAATTCGTAAGTATCGTGAAGAATATAATATTTCTAAAAAAGAAATTATTCAATATTGATATCCATCTTTAACAAATCAAGAAGGAATTGATATTATTAACAAATTAGCAAATGCCAAAGAATTTCAAAACAATGACTTCTTAATTTCGGTAAATAATAAAGAATTATTTATATCTATTAATCAAGAGCAAAAAGAAAAAAACAAAATGGACTTATTGAATAAAATCCAAAAGGTAGAATTTGAAATTCAAAGAGCACAATCAATGTTAAATAATGAAAAATTTGTTAAATTTGCTCCAGAATCAAAAGTTCAAGAAGAAAGAAGTAAATTAGACAAATACACTAAAGATTTAGAAAAATATCAAGAGGAGTTAAAATGAAAATATTAACAGGAAAAGAATTAGCTCAAGCTGAAATTTTAAAATTAAAAGAAGAAGTAGCACAGTTAGACCCACAATATCTTCCCAACCTTTCTATCATTCAAGTTGGTGATAATCCTGCTTCTAATAAATATATTCAACAAAAAATAAAAAAATGCAATGAAATAGGTATTGAGTGTAAATTATGAAAATTCCCAGAAGATATTACTCAAAAATCTTTATTAAAGAAAATTGATGAAATTAATGATGTTTCAACTGGTGTAATTGTACAATTACCATTACCTAAACATTTACCTAAACAAGTTATTTTAGATTCTATCCCTTTATTTAAGGATGTAGATGGACTATCAAGTAGAAATCAATTTTTACTATACAATGATTTACCAGATAAACATTTTGTTCCAGCAACAGCAAGAGCAGTTTTAGAAATCTTAGAGCATTATCAAATTGATTATACAAATAAAAAAGTTTGTGTTGTTGGAAGAAGTCATGTGGTAGGTAAACCACTTGCACATATAATCAAAAGACAAGGTGCAGATGTTGCTACATTTAATGAAAAAACAGGATTAAAAGGTGTAGAAACTGGTGATATAGTTATAGTAGCTATCGGTGTACCAAATTATGTGAAAGCAGAAAACGTAAAAGAAAATGCAATAGTTATTGATGTAGGAACTAATTTAGATGATAATTTACCAGATAAAATATATGGTGATGTAGACTTTGAAAGTGTTAAAGATAAAGTTCCTGCTATTACTCCTGTTTTAGGTGGTGTAGGACCAATGACAGTTGTTTGTTTATTAAAAAATCTAATTGAAATAGTTAAATAAGGAGAAAAGATGAGAAAAATTGCTGTATTAACATCAGGTGGTGATGCTCCTGGAATGAATAATGCCATTAGAGGTGTAATTAAAGCTGCTAAAATGCATGGACTAGAAACTTATGTAGTTTTAGAAGGATATAAAGGTTTATATAATAATGAAATTTATCCTTCTGATAATTATGAAGTAGATAAATATTTAAATCAGGGTGGAACATTTATTTATTCTGCTAGATTTCCTGAATTTAAAAATCCAGAAGTAAGACAAAAAGCAAAAGAAAACTTATTAAGCAAAGGT
Organism: Mycoplasmopsis felis ATCC 23391; assembly: GCF_000701865.1. Lineage (GTDB taxonomy): Bacteria > Bacillota_I > Bacilli_A > Mycoplasmatales > Metamycoplasmataceae > Mycoplasmopsis > Mycoplasmopsis felis. The sequence continues at coordinate 41,254 of NZ_JNKA01000005.1, forward strand.
ATTGAAGCATTAGTAGTAATTGGTGGAGATGGTAGTTATAAAGGAGCTCAATTACTTCATGAATTAGGAGTTAAAACTATTGGATTACCTGGAACTATTGATAATGATATTGCATCAAGTGATTATACAATTGGTTATGACACTGCACTAAATACAATTGTGCAAGCAATTGATAGAATAAGAGAAACAGCAAGTAGTCATAAAAGAATTATGATTGTCGAAGTTATGGGAAATGGATGTGGAGATTTAGCTTTATATTCAGGATTAGCTACTGGAGCTGAAATAATTCTAACTAATCAATATAAATTATCACATCAAGAAATTATTGAGAAAATTAAACCATTAACTGAACAAAAAAATAGAAGAAGTATTATCGTTGTTGTTTCAGAAAAATGTTATGACATTAAAGCATTAGAATCAGAAATTCAAAATGCAACTAAGTGAGATACACGTTCAAATCAATTGAATCACATCCAACGTGGAGGAACACCAACTGCTCAAGAAAGAATCCTAAGTACTTTATTAGGTATGAAATCTGTTGAATTAATCTTACAAGGACAATCAGGATTAGCATTAGGAATTATTAATAATGATATTAAAGCTACACCAATCTTAGAAGCTTTATCAATGGAAAATACATCTAAAAACAAAGCAACACAACGTGCAGAAAAATTCAATAAATTAAACCAAGCATAATTTAGAAAGTGGAAATCAAATTATCTTCTTGATTTTGATTTCCGCTTTTAAACATATTTATAATTCTTATTTATATAATAATTAAAGGAGTAAAATGAATAAAAATCTATTTGAAGAAGTAACAGAATTATTATTATCAAATCCTAAATATGTTAGTTCACCCGAGTTTCCCGCTTGTTTATTAAAAAAACACTTAAACACCTACATTATAGATGTTTAAGTGTTTTTTGTTAATTATTTATCCTGAGTTTCTGAGTTGAAGACCAAATTTTTAATTTTTTAGAATCTATATATGTATACATATATAGAAATTTTTATTTTTTGTTTTGAATACTATGATTACAATGTATAATTATTATATGAAAGTGAATAATTACATAATTGGAAAAAGCAAAAGAGCAAAAGGAACATATATTTTTGCTGGCATTTCTGGTGGGTATGGTGCTGGTACTAAGAAACAAATTGGTTTGGGTTGGTTAGAACAATTAGAACAAATTAATCCTGATGTTATTTCTATTTTAAAAACAAAAGCAAAAGAACTTACAGAAGATATGGAAAAAGATTTCGTTAAACAAGAATTACTAAATTCTATTCAAAATCAAAAAATTACAGTTAATTCAATTAACTATGGAATAGAAGTTATTTATAAATTTATAGACAAACTACAAATCTTTGAATCGATATCAAAAACCAAGCATAAGGATTTAAAATCAATTTTAGAATATTG